>CAVKSD010000078.1:0-9286 GCA_963658905.1 Bacteroidaceae bacterium | reverse complement strand
TTCTGCTTAAAAGATTTATGCGAGATTTCCAACCGGAAGAAGATAAAGCGAAATAAAAAACAGTGCTGAGCCATGGATGACCCCACGGCTTGGCATTTTTATTATTGACAAACTAATACTACGGTATTACAATATAAGATAACTAATACCACGGTATTGCTTTCGGAGGCGCTTATGAAACAGAATATAGTCAATATAGTCATCTATCACGGCTCTCAACAAATCGTTGAGGTTCCGAAGTTCGGCATCGGAAAAAAATATAATGACTACGGACAGGGCTTTTACTGCACAGAAAGCAACGAGCTTGCAAAAGAGTGGGCTTGTCCTGTCAAAAATGATGGATATTCAAACAAATATCATTTGCCCCTTGACGGGCTGAATGTAATGCACTTAACAGGGGGAAAGTTCAACATTCTGAACTGGCTTGCTGTTTTGCTTGCTCACAGAAAGTTCGATATCACTTCTCCAATCGGCAACAATGCACGGGAGTTTATTTTGAATCGCTTTATGCCGGAGACAACCGATGTGGATGTGATGATAGGTTATCGTGCCGATGATTCGTATTTCTCCTTTGCGGAAGATTTTGTGAACAACACAATCTCTTTGCGGGACTTGAATATGGCAATGAAACTCGGCACACTGGGTGAGCAGGTGGTACTGCTTTCAGAACGCTCCTTTGATTGCATTAAATTTATAGGCTACGAAGTTGCCGATTATCGTGAATACTACTTCAAGCGAGCAGAACGGGATCAAAATGCACGAACTGCGTATGCAAACCGTAAAAAAGACCTGCACCAGCTCATGGATGACATTTTTGTCCTGGACATTATAAGGGAGGATATGAAAAATGACGACCCACGCCTACAGTCAGTTATATCTGAGTAAGGCTTCACGCGCTGTCGGTAATATGCTCCATGACGCAGTCACCGAGTTCGGAATGGACGGCGAGGACTTTTTGAAACGCTTTATTCAATCCGATATTGCAGAGGAAATAGAAAGCGGCAATCCCAAATACATTGCGGGAAAAAGCGGATTGGAACTTTTTTTAGAGGTCATGGAAAAGACCACCGGCAAAACCTACTATACAGAGCCTATCGAAAGCTACGAAAGAAGCCCTGCTTATTGGGTAGGATGGATGCTGACTCATTACCAATGGTACTCCGGTCGCACATTCAGGAGTATCCTCGACAGGGTTCCGTACAATGAGCTTCTCGGACTTTACGGGACGCTTCACGAAGCGGACATCGAAAAAAGCTACGAAGTCCTCGATGCTCACTTTGAAAAGAGCGAAAGCAAGCTGAAAACAGCAAGAAAGCATTGCGGATTGACACAGGAGGAGCTTGCCCGCGAATCCGGCGTTTCCCTCAATACCATCCGTGCCTATGAACGGAAAAGCAAAGACATTAACAAAGCGCAGTTTGACATAGTGTTACGCCTTGCCAAAGCCTTGAAGTGCGATGTAACCGAACTCTCGGATTAAGAATCGGCAGAGTTGACATTCAGCTTTCTGAGAACATCGGCAAAAGCCGAAATCGGTAAATATGGGCGAAATATGTACGAGTCTGACCAAATAAAGGTTGAAACGAAGCCCAAGGTGGTGTATAATAAACCAAATACCAAAACAATAAGCAAAAATTTAGGAGGCGGTTATCATGGTGAAATTATTAGTGGGACACAAAGGAAGCGGAAAGACAAAAAAGATGATCGATCTTGCCAACGAGTCCGTAGAAACAAGCAAAGGAAGCATTATTTTTATAAATAAGAACCATAGATTGATGTACGATTTGAAGTACAGAATCAGAGTTATCTGCATGGAAGATTTTGAACACGTTACAAACAGCGACGAATACATAGGTTTCCTGTATGGAATTATCAGTTCCGATCACGATATCGAAACGATTTTCATTGACAGCATTCTCAAACACGCTGACGTTACCCTGGGAGATTTGCCTGAGTTTGTTGAAAGACTCAAAGACATTTCGAAGAACTACGGCATGAATTTCGTCGTAAGTCTCAGTGCCGAGAAGGAAGAAATGATAGGCGTTAATTTCGACGGCTGCGAAATCTTAAATTAATAATTTGCTTAGAATATCGGCGGTGGTTTTCCATCGCCTTATTTATTATTGACTTATATTGAGTTGACTTATATCGAGGAATAATATGAAAATCGAGGATATAAAAAATCAAATGCGGGGGAAAGCCTACGGAACCCTTGGAATCATGCGGGAGTTTGCCATACTGGTTTTGCTGACCGAAAAGGAGGACGGGCTGCATTTTGTATTTGAAAAACGCGCCGGAGGAATCAAGCAGCCGGGGGACGTGTGCTTTCCGGGCGGAAAAGTCGAACCGGGAGAAACTCCGGCGGAATGTGCGCTTCGGGAAACCCAAGAGGAAATCGGGCTTTGTGATGTTGAGCTTATAGGGCAGTACAGAACCCAGTACGAGCTTACATCAATTGCCATGCACTCCCTTGTGGGTTTTGTGAGGGAAGAAAATCTCTGCAATATGCGCATAAACGAAAAGGAAGTGGCGGAGGTTTTCACCGTGCCACTGGCTTTTTTCGCCGAGAACGAGCCATATATTTATGAGTATGACGTTGTGCAGGAGGTGGGAGATTTTCCTTATGAACGTTTCGGCGTCAAAAGCGATTACAGGTGGCGCGTAGGTCACAAATCCATTCCGCTGTATCAATATGGAGACAGACTGATATGGGGGCTTACCGCAGCCTTCGTGAAACAATTTGTTGAGGAATGCTTTAAGAAATAGTGGCAAAATCCCCAGATTTTGAGGGGTAGAAACGCCGGCGACAATGGTTTATAGTTTTTGTAAGGAGGTTTTTACTATGAAAAAGAAACTATTTACCACGTTGCTGGCGGCGACGCTGCTTGCCGGCGCCACAGGCTTCGGCTACGGAGCCGAATGCAGTCAAACACAGGACTTAACGTCGTTGAACAGGCTTTTTCAGCCTATGAATTTGCAAACAAAATGCCTGCAAATTCAAGACTCGCGGCTGCAATGCCTAAGCAATTTTGCCCGCTTCTGCGAAACCGAAAAAATCGGAAAAATCAGTAAAATCGGATGCGGGACTGAAAGCATCGAGAATATTTGCGATATTGAAAAATTCTGCGATATCGGAAACATTTTCGATAAGAACTGCGAAAACCTGACTTGGGATACCCCGGACAGGGATTCCGGCAGCGAAGTCGGCGGCACACCGAGCGAAAGCGAAAGTATGTCCAGTGAAAGTACGTCTAATGAAAGCACGCCAACCGAAAACACACCGAATGAAAGCGGGCAGGAAAGTGCGCCGCAAATCGTCTACAGGGCTCAGGTTGTGAACCTTGTAAACGCAGAAAGGGCGTCTCAGGGGCTTTCGAGCCTTGCTACGGACGCGCAGCTTACAAAGCTGGCACAGCTAAAGGCTGAGGACATGGCGGAGAACGAATATTTTTCTCATACCTCGCCAACTTACGGCACCGCATTTGACATGATGAAAACCTACGGCGTTTCCTACGCTGCCGCAGGGGAAAACATCGCCATGGGGCAAAAAACCGCCGAGGCTGTCATGGAGGGCTGGATGAACTCCGCGGGACACAGAGCAAACATCCTTAACTCCGCATATACGAGCATCGGAGTCGGATACGCAAAATCTTCCGAGGGCGTGACCTATTGGGTGCAGATTTTCAAGGGCTAAAACAAAGAGAGTCGGTCGCGAGATCAATGCCAGCTTAACTTAATGACATTGACCGCGAGATCGGCTCTTTTTTAAAAAAGTTAAGAAAATGTGTCGAAATTGCAAAGAATGAGAAAAAAATAACTTCCACTTTTTGCGGCTATGTATTATAATTGAGTGGTAAGATATTCTTAATTTCATTTAGGAGGGAACAAATGAAGAAGTTATTAACAGTATTGCTCATTCTGGTAATGGTATTCACATTTGCAGCTTGCGGCGGAAGTTCCGACGACAGCGGCGAAGAAGCCACTACAACGACCGTAGTAGACTATAACTCCATCCCTGATGACTATGAATCTGAAGACGGCACATATCAGATTGCAATGGTTACAGACGTTGGAATGTTAAAGGACGGTTCTTTCAACCAGTTCACATGGAACGGCGTTAAGAAATATGCTTCCGACAACGGCAAGTCATACAAGTACTATCAGCCGGGTAATGCCCAGAACGCAACTGACGAAGACAGAATCAAAGCTATGAGAGACGCTTGTGATGCAGGCGCAGAAGTTCTCGTAACTCCGGGATTCCTTCAGGAAACCGCACTTAAGACGGTTGCTCCTGAATATCCGGATGTACAGTTCATCTTCATCGACGGTTGGGACATGGGTCTTGACAACCTTGTTGGCGTTTCCTATCAGGAAGAACAGGCAGGTTACTTTGCAGGTTATGCAACTGTAATGGAAGGCTATACTAAATTAGGATATTCCGGCGGTGGCGGCGGCTCAAACCCTGCTTGTATCAGATACGGATACGGATTCGCACAGGGCGCTAACGATGCTGCTGCAGCAAAGGGCGAAACTGTTGAAATGAGATATTCATGGGAACACGGTTCAAGCTTCTCAGCTTCTCCTGACCTTCAGGCAATGCTTTCCGGTTGGTATAACGCAGGTACAGAAGTTATCTTCGTAGCAGGCGGTTCGATGTTTAACTCCGGAGATGCAGCTGCACAGGCTAACGACGGCAAGCTCGTAGGCGTTGACGTTGACCAGTCCAGCCAGTCCGACGCAGTTATCACTTCTGCTATGAAGGATCTTGCAAAGTCCGTAATCGACACCATCACCAAGTTCTATGAAGGCGGAGCTGTATTTGGCGGCGCTACGACACTCGGTGCGGCTGACAACGCAGTAGGTATCCCTACAGACACTTGGTCGTTCGAGAACTGGACAGTTGAGGAATATCAGGAACTGTATGCGAAGGTAGTTTCCGGCGAAATTACCATCGACAACGACAGCGAAATGTCAGACCCTAGCAAGGCAGGACTCGAAAACATTACATTCGTAAAATAGTCGCAAAATAGCCTAGCGGCTTGCGGTCTAAACCGTAATAATAGAGGGGGGAGAAAGTTCTTTCCCCCTTTGTTTTATCGAAGAAAAGGAAGCAAAATGTCTGAATACATAATTGAGATGAACCACATACGGAAAGAATTTCCCGGGATAGTGGCAAACGACGACATCACCTTGCAGCTAAAAAAAGGTGAGATACACGCCCTTTTGGGAGAAAACGGAGCAGGAAAATCAACGCTTATGAGCGTTTTGTTCGGACTTTATCAGCCGGAGGCGGGCGAAATAAGAAAGAACGGACAGGTTGTAAAGATTGACGATCCAAACGATGCGACAGCGCTGGGAATCGGAATGGTGCATCAGCATTTTAAGCTGGTGGATGTGTTTACGGTGCTTGACAATATTATTTTGGGCGCCGAAACCACGGACAAACTGGGCTTTCTCAAGAAAAAAGAAGCAAGAGAAAAGGTAATGGAGCTTTCGGAGCGCTACGGTCTGAAAGTCGATGTAGACGCCAAGGTAGAAAATATTACCGTTGGTATGCAGCAGAGGGTGGAAATCCTCAAAATGCTGTACAGAGAAAACGAGATCCTGATATTTGACGAACCGACGGCGGTTCTTACACCTCAGGAAATCGACGAACTTATGGAAATTATGAGAGGCTTTGCAAAAGAGGGCAAATCCATACTCTTTATATCGCATAAATTAAACGAAATCATGGCTGTGTCGGATCGCGTAACAGTTCTCCGCAAAGGAAAATATGTAGGCACGGTAAATACAAAGGATACGAACAAACAGGAACTTTCCAACATGATGGTTGGAAGACCGGTGCAGCTTGAAATCGATAAGGAAGAAGCGACTCCGGCAGAGGCGGTTCTTTCGGTCAAGGGGCTTACGGTACCGTCGAAGCTCCACAAAAATGATGCCGTAAAAAATGTTTCGTTCGATGTACATAAGGGCGAAATTCTGTGCATCGCCGGAATCGACGGAAACGGACAGACGGAGCTTGTCTACGGGATTACGGGTCTTGAAAAGGCAAGCGCAGGCAGCCTCAGCCTCCTCGGACATGACATTTCGAAGGCTTCCATCAGAAAGAGAAGCAGCGCCGGAATGTCTCACATACCGGAGGACAGGCACAAACACGGTCTGGTGCTTGGATATACCCTCGAACAAAACATGGTACTGCAAAAATATAGAGAAGAACGTTTCCAAAACCATGGCTTCATCAAGTTCGACGAGGTTCGAAAATATGCAAACAGGCTGATCGAAGAATATGACGTGCGGTCTGGACAGGGGGCGATTACTATTGCCCGTTCCATGTCCGGCGGCAACCAGCAAAAGGCGATTATCGCAAGAGAGCTAGATAGAGACGAGCCGCTGATTGTTGCTGTGCAGCCAACAAGAGGTCTTGACGTAGGTGCCATCGAGCGTGTTCACAGGGAACTCGTGAGAGAAAGAGATGAGGGCAAGGCGATACTTCTGGTATCTCTTGAGCTTGACGAAGTTCTCGGACTTTCGGACAGGATTCTCGTAATGTACGAGGGAGAAATAGTTGCGGAAATAAATCCAAAGGAAACCACCCCTGAGGAGCTTGGGCTTTACATGGCAGGGGCAAAAAGGCAAGGAAAGGAGGCGAAGCAGAATGCCTAGACTTGAACCGGACAACGGCAAAATAAAATGGTACAAATCCGAAGGCGCAAAATCTGTTTATGCCTCGCTAATCTCGATTTTGATCGGACTTTTGGTGGGAACGATAGTAATAATTGTCGTGGGATTTGCAAGAGACAGCATTTCAACGAAGGGAATTTGGGACGGAATACGCCTCGTATTCTTCGGAGTTTTTAGCACGGGCAGAGTAGACGGGCAGCTTGCTTTCGGCTTCAACCCGGTAAACTTGGGAAATATGCTTTTCCGTGCCACACCGCTTATCATGACGGGACTTTCAGTTGCGATTGCATTCAAAACCGGACTTTTCAATATCGGAGCCGCGGGACAGTATCTTATGGGAACCATGGGAAGCATTTCTGTGGGACTTTGGCTCGGCATGGGGGATTGCCCGACATGGCTTGCCTGGATATGCGCCTTCGGTGCAGGCATGATCCTCGGCGGGCTTTGGGGCGCGATTCCGGGGCTTTTCAAGGCTTATCTGAATATAAACGAAGTAATTACATGCATAATGACCAACTGGATTGCGGCAAATCTCGTAACTTGGTGGTTTGACGCCCACGATGTTTTCAAAAATGCGGCGGAGGGGGGCAAGGTCGGATATACGATACCACTCAAAAATGTTGATCTCTCCACGCCGAAGTGGGGAATGGACATACTCTTTCCGGGATCCCAGGCAAACGGCGGATTTTGGGTTGCCTGTGTCTTCGCGATTTTGATGTGGGTTATCATATCAAAGACGACCTTCGGATACGAGCTTCGTGCCTGCGGACTTAACAGACACGCCGCAAAATATGCCGGAATTAGCGACAAGAGAAATATCATCTTGTCCATGGTAATTGCCGGAGCCCTTGCCTCGGCAGGCGGGAGCCTTTATTACCTTTCGGGAAATACGGAATTTTATTGGTCTACATATATGTCGCTGCCGTCGGACGGTTTCAACGGCATTCCGGTAGCGCTGCTTGCGGTGAACCACCCGATAGGCGTTATCTTCACGGGAATTTTCATGTCCATGCTAAATGTTGCAGGCATTCAGCTAAAATACCTGACGGCATATAACGAGTATATTGCGGACATTATCATAGCAAGCATCGTATACCTTTCTGCATTTGCCCTGTTCTTCAAATTGCTCATGGACAGCAGGAAGAAAAAGAAAGAAGCGGCGGAAGGAGGTAAGAGATAATGGTATTTTTGATTCAGCAAACCATGCTTTACGCTGTTCCTCTGATGATCGTCGCACTGGCGGGGGTCTGCGCAGAGCGTTCCGGGGTAATCAACCTCGCCCTTGAAGGTATTATGATTTTCGGAGCATTTATCGGAGTTATCTTTATAAGAATGCTGCAAGGGATGGGCTTTACCCAGGAACAGGGGCAGATAGTGATGATAATCTCGCTGCTTCTTACGGGAGTGTGCGGTGTGGCATTTTCGATGCTCCTTGCATTTTCTGCTATAAAATTGAGAGCCGACCAGACCATCGGCGGCACGGCGCTTAATATGCTGGCGCCGGCGGTTGTGCTTTTCTTTATCTATATGATTGCACAGCAAAATACCCTTGGAATGGCTACGGGAAGCGCTGCAGGCTGGTTCATGATTCGCCCGTCAACTTTTGGACTGCCGAAAGACTACAGCTGGGGAGCGTTTCTGGACCTGTTTATCAATAAGGTTTATCCGAGTACATATGTGTGCATATTGATTTTCGTGGTGGTTTCGATTTTCCTTTATAAGACCAAGACAGGAATGCGGCTTCGTTCCTGCGGCGAAAATCCCCAGGCGGCGGACTCCCTGGGGATTAGCGTACATAAGATGAGATACCTGGGCGTTGGGCTTTCGGGATTTCTTGCGGGAATCGGCGGATTTACATATTCCATGACCACCGCTAACTGCACCTCCACCGGTGAGGTTGCAGGCTACGGATTCCTTGCCCTTGCGGTTATGATTTTCGGAAACTGGACGCCGATTAACATCGCTCTGGGAAGTATTCTTTTCGGGCTGTTCAAGTGCATCGCTGCTATTTACGGCTCTCTTGACATCAACGGAGACGGGGTATATATGCTGGCAGAAATCGGAGTAAGCCCGTATGTTTATAGAATGCTGCCATATATCATCACCTTGATTGTTCTGGCATTTACATCCAAGAATTCCAGAGTGCCGAAAGCAGAGGGCATACCTTACGACAAAGGACAAAGATAGCAGAATGAGTTTTTTACCGATAAGCAGAGAGGAAATGAAAAAGCGAGGCTGGGAGCAGCCGGATTTTGTTCTGGTTACGGGAGATGCCTATGTTGACCACCACTCCTTTGGAACGGCAATCATCGCAAGACTCCTCGAAAGATACGGATATAAAGTTGCGATACTGCCTCAGCCGAACTATAAATCGGCTGAGGATTTTCGCGTATTCGGAAAGCCGCGGCTGGGATTTCTCATAAACAGCGGCGTAGTTGACTCCATGGTAAATAACTATTCTGTATTCAAGCATAGGCGAAAAACCGACGAATATGCGCCGGGCGGCAAGGCGGGGAAGAGGCCTGACAGGGCTGTAATCGTATATGCCAACAGAGCAAAGGAAGCCTATAGGGACGTTCCGGTAATAATCGGCGGCCTTGAGGCA
>CAVKSD010000077.1:0-9336 GCA_963658905.1 Bacteroidaceae bacterium | reverse complement strand
TTACTAAACTGTCCTTATACATATGCATTAGTAAAGGTAGCATTTGTACATATAAAGCAAAAGAAACTTTTATCCTTGCGTATTTTCTGATCAAGAACCGCCTTTGACAGTCGTTTTTTCCAGTCTTTCTGAGCCGAACTGCTATATCCTATAATAGGTTTTATGTTAAACCTGACGATGTCCTCAACCCATTGCTCTACGAGGTGCTGATACGGGCATACAATGATAACAGCAAAATCATCGTCAAGGTCTTCTGATAACTTGGAAATAGCACCAAGTCCTGTATATGTCTTTCCTGTTCCAGTCGCCATATCAAAAATGCCGCGATAATTATCTCCCACCCATACCGATATGGCTTCTTCTTGATATGGAAAGAGCGTAATATCTGCCGGAATCCTTGCACCGACAGGCAACATCTTAGGAGATTCCTTCTGAAGTTCACGATGATAATGCATGATGCGGTTAAACTGTTCTTCATCAAGTCCGAAGTTTGGCCGACATTTCCGATAACGTTCAATAAGTGCATCCGAAATCGTCGCAAACTCTCTCACTTTGATGTTGGGCTCGCTGTCATTCCAGATAGCATAAAAAGCATTACTTTTAAGTGCAACTCTATCCGAATCTGTTCCCCCTCGCCAGTTGCAGAAAACATCGATAGTTTCATAATTAACTGCCATCGCAGTTAAAGACTCGTTCATTGAACCAGAGAATGCGATTCTATTTCTATCGGCGTCTTCTATAATTCCCATCTTTTCATGATACATCCCGATTCCGTTCTTATCTTCAGTATAAGCTATTCTTATATCAAGAATTCCGTCAGCAATCAAAGAGGCGAGCAAATTCAGCCTTTGCATTGAATAGTAGTCAGTATGTTCGTCAGAAATGGATCTTAACAGAGCGTCCTCAATAATCTTTTCTCGTTCTTCATATCCGTTTTTAATAGCACGCAAGTCTTCATCTGATAAATAGGGTGAGGCTACAATCTGAATATGCCCTCCTCGTTCAGCCATTGAACCAATCCCTTTGGAAATTTCTATCAATGCAGTAGAAGAGAAAAAGCCAACCGCTCTTTTATAAGAGTTAGCTTCTTTAAGAAGGGGAATATAAAAATCCTGCACTACATTATCAATTAATGAGCGGTATTCGGATTTTATTTCTGAATCATAATCTTTAAGACTCATCACATTTCTCCTTCAATAAAATCCAAGGTCAATTTAAGTTCTTCAAAATCCTCGTCAGAAGTAAAGTAACTTACGCTAAACCTTATTGTTCCTGCAGGGAAAGTACCCAAAAATTTGTGGGCTAACGGTGCACACTGCAAGCCTGTTCTTACCGCTATCCCTTGTTCGTCGAAAATAGTTCCGGCACTGTCGCTACTAATGCCCTCGATAAGGCAAGATACAATACCTACATAATTATTTCCGGGAACATTTCCTACAATTTTCAACCAATCATAATCTTCTAATATCGAAATAAGTTTTTTCCGGTTTTCATTCTCTTTTTCGGTAATTTTATTAATGCCTATCTCTTTATTCCATTTTAAGGCCGCATTCAGTCCAGCAATTCCTGATATATTAAGAGTCCCCATCTCAAATCTTTCCGGTAAGCTTTCAGGCATATCCTGATTAGCTGATTCTGTCCCAGTTCCTCCATATAAAACTGATGGCAACTTTATTTCTGGTTTCATAACAAACCCAGAGATTCCTGTTGGTCCGTACAGTGTTTTATGCCCGGCGAATACTGCAAAGTCAAAGGTATATAGACCCACATTACAATCTACAAGTCCGGCTGACTGAGACATATCAACAACTGTGATGGAATCATACTCTTTTGCAAGAGCAAATATATCTTCTACTGGAGCCACTAATCCTATAACATTACTCGCATGACTAACAACCACAATATCAGGTTTGTCTTTATCAAATTGGTATTTAATTCTCTCTAAGTCATATTGCAAGTCAGCATTAACTGTGAGCTCATGCAACTGAATATCGCCTTTAATCCCTAATGCGTGAAGTGTTCGCGTTACTGCGTTATGTTCAAACGGACTAACGTACACATGCTTTAAGCCGAGATTAACCAAACCCTGAAGTATAATATTAAGTGCAACTGTCGCTGTTGGAGTAAAAATCACCTGCTTTGCAGGGCAGTGCAAGAGTTCTTTAATTAGTTCTCTCGTTTCGCCTATAAGCCTGCTTGCTCCCTGTGCAATACCATAGTTTCCTCTACCTGCGTTAGCACCGGCCTCCCGATAAAATCTATCCATGAAATCATAAACTTCAGCTGGCTTTGGATAGGTCGTAGATGCATTGTCAAAATAAGCCACAGAACCGCCTCCCTTAACACAATTTCTTAAGTACTTCCATGAGGATTTGTCTCTTTTCCTGTTCAGAAATCGAGTATCCCATGGACTCAATATCAGCAAGCAATGAATTCATCAATAGCTTGCCTCTTTTACTTTGTTCTACCCTGTCAAATCTCTTAGTAACAGTAGTCCCCTTTTCATCAATATATGTCAGGGAATACACATTCGTACTATCTCCGATATCTGATAAAGCATCACCACTGAATTCCTCTGCCGTTGCCTTGTATTCCTTAAGCTTATCTATAAAAAGAATAACTGTTTTCTCATCCCAATCCTCAATCCTTAAGTCTGTTACAAGCTTTGCTAATCGGATTACAAATGTTTTTTCATCATTTGTAACTTCTTTGAAAAACCCTATGCATCTATCGGCTCCATTATCAAAAAGTTGTTCAAAAACCACAGGATTTAAGCTATCGCTCCAATCCTTAATTACGGATGTAAGCGAACTTCTTTTTTGTACGGTTCGACCAGTTCCGATAGAATATATCTCCTTTATTGCATCGATCAAATTCTGTGTCAGCTCAGAAAGAATGTCATCGTAATATTTCTTTGCAGCTTTAATATTATCGGCAAGAGAAGCACTAAATACATCCAAGCCAAATTCTTTCGGCAATTTTACAAACAGCAGATCGTAACTACCAATATTCTGCTTTAATAATCTGATCAAGTTTCTATATCTTTTGGCCTGAGCCTCTGGCCTTTTTTCTTTGGAATACTTTGGTAAAGCCATATACCAACGTTTCATTGCTGCTACAACATAATCATAAGAGTTGACCGCTTTTTCGGCTTCAATCACATACTCGCTAAATATTTCTTCAAGTTCATTGATAAACTCTTCTTTCTCCGGATCCCAGTCTAAGTACTGAAGTCGAAACATCGTTGGTTGTGCTTCAATCTGAAGGAGCGTATCCACATTTAAAGGCTCTTGTCCTGTGTTACCAACAATCACTGCTTCTTGCCTGTACTCATGCAATACTGCTGCAAGATATATGGGTATCAAAGACTTTCTTATACCTATACCGCCTTCCGGGGACATTAGCTTATGATATAGTTCACCAAATTCACAACTTCCTTTGCGCTTTGCATCCTGAATAAATCCTGAGATAACATTCAGCATATAATCGAGATTGTTATCACCTGTTTTTAGATTGATTCTAGTCAATCCGCCATCCTCAGTAATTAGAACATTTTTGCGAATCAGAGTATTTCTCATAATTGATACCTCTTGACCCGTTCCCGTCAGGCCAAGGTTTTCCTCGAGCGTATTTCGAAGCAATCCGGCAATAATCTTATTTCTGCTTGTTGAAGCAACTCCTGTCAGTTCGTTTTTATTAATCGCCTCATTATTTATTACCGGGGTTTTTGCATAAATCTTTTCACAAATTTCAGACATCAAACCGGTAAGTGCTGCTTTTCTTGTTATGGATTTCTCAACACCATTATGTATGTATACCGACTTAAAGTATTCAGGATGCGTGTATGAGCTTATAAATTCCGATATAACATCCCTAAGATCTTCATAAATCACTTCATATTCATCGAAGAGAAGATCATCTCCCTCAGCAGCCGCTCTAAGTTTCATAACCGCATTAAATTGAAGAACAATGTCCTTTATTTCTGAATATTTCTTTGGAATAATGAAGATAAATCTATCAAATCCTTTACTCGTTGTTTGTGTAAGCTTCTTGATCTTTGCAATCGATTCCTCACTATCTGGAATTATTCCGTAAATAACGCCATCCGCTATGATTGATTCACTTTTAATACCCCAATCAGTATCTTTTGTCACTTCAGACGCATCAATGAATTCAAATGAGAAATATCTTGTCATTTCCCGTTCATCGTTATACTTTGACGGATACATATAATTATCAAGACTCGCTGAATTAAGCGTTGCTTTGACTGAAGAATCTGCCGCATAACGTTCTATTGTGTTTGTAATCTCCTGTTTTACATCAACACCTGATGACTGTTTAAGACGGAGATACTCGTTACTTACCTTTAAATAAATTACATACTCTTTATTAATGAGTGCATCTATAGCTTCGCGAATTTCTTCATGTGTATACTCGAGAGAATAAATTCCGTCAAGTTCATTCACAGTTGGTTTAATCTTGTCAAACTGTTCCAAAATGTAAATCAACGACAATGCCTTAATTATTTTTGCTTGAAGAGAGTCCTCCTCTAACTTTTCAAGAATTGCCTTTGTAAGAATATAATTCTTGTGCAGTTCGCTTGAATACGACTCTTTCCTGAACAATGGTTCAAAGTAATCAAACACCATATCAGGTGTTATTACCTTGAAACAATCGTCGTGATAATCCTCCAAAAAAGTCGGTAACGTTGAAGTCCCTTTTGCGGAAAGAAATGTGAAAAGGGTTCGCTCATTTTGCGCCACTCTTTCCGATAAGCGTGGCAGAACGAATGTTGTTACGGGATGGAGTGGATAACAATCGTAAATAGTGCGACTGCACTCATCCTTATTCATGTCCGAAAAAATAGCATGCGAACAATATCTCTTTAGCAAAGAATCGAAAGACGCAGCATATTCTTTTTGAAAGCGTCCCCAGCTCCTTTTCGTTTTCTTAATAACTGAAGAAATGATCTCATATGTCTGTGTGAAGTTGTTATTAAGGTGAATGTGCTTAAATCTCTCAGAAACTCCTCTCCAACCGTCAACCTTTTGCTTCGGTAGTTTGTCGATATAATTCGATATCTCTTTGTGTGAAATAAGCATAAGATGTAACTGTTCTTTACCGCTTCGGTTACATTTTTCCGCAAAATCTTGTAACATTTTGGTATCGCTAACCGATGCCTGTTTAATATTAGCCTCAAGAAATTTGCTGAATTCATCATACACTACAAATATACCGGCATATCCAAGCGGTTGTATACATTTAACAACGCTCTCATATAGCTCGACAATATCAAATCCCAAAAATGGATTAAACATACTGCCGGATGTAAGTTTCGGATAAAGCTTCTCAAAATCTCCGTAAGCCTCAAGATCGTAGTTTTCTAGTTTTTCTATAAACTTTTCTACCGGCTGACCAATTTCCTTCTTAAATCTCTTATAAGTTTCAGGAAATTCATCTTCCCATCTCTTTATAGCTTTAATTGCAGCCTGATAATTTGTATCCGGCATGACCCCCATCAAATCGTTTTCTGATAACGCCTTTTGGAGCGCCAGCAGGAATGCCTGTTGCATACTTGTGCTACTACCATTAATGATTACCGGAAGCAGTTTCTTGTTGTTTTCATAGTAGTTTTTTCTTAATCTATCTATTTCAGGATTATTATTCACTTTCTCACTCAGCTTCGAAAATAGGCTCCAGTCCTTTCCCATCAAAACTGAAAGGATAGTCAATACAATGTGTGATTTTCCCTTTCCATAAGCACCAACAAGAACTCTCGCTCTCTCTGTAGATGATTCATCTGTACTTTCTAGAATATCCTGTAAAAGCTGCAGTGAGGATTTTGTCGGTATGAAATTTTGTAATTTGTCGTCATGGTTTATGTCGTATCCAATGTTTACTGAATATTGAAACCCAGACGCTACGGAAATCATCTCACTCATTTTGTTCTCCTACTCTACCATTTCTATTTCTTCGTAGTAGTGTTCTACGCATTCTTCAAATCTATATGAATGTGCCAGCGTGATCACATCCAAACCTGCTGTTCTAATTATTTTCAATTCTCCAGTTCTCTCCGTCGCATGAAGTACATCGAGCATAGTTATCGAATCGAGGTTGAAGATCTTACCGATATTATTTTCTGCGGTAAGTAACTCATTTAAACCTATTTCTTTTCTTCCATTTGCATTTGCTTGAATAATAGCAAGGAGTATCCATGGGTTAAAAGTTGACGCTGCTGGTACTGCCTTTTTATATACGACATTATTGCGTTCTTTCTTCAAGATATCTATCAATCCCAATTCTCCCAGCGGGCAATCGATATTGTTTTCAGCAGATACTTTGTTCGGCATGGTCTTATATCTTGGCACATAAGTATTGATAATGCAGAAAAAATCATCTTCCAGAGACCTAACAGCTACATTAACATCTTTATCCTTTATTTTTAGGTAATTTCCAATCTGCAGCACAAAATCGTCTTTCGTAAAATCAGAGAGTCCCAATTCGTTAAAAAAGAAATACCAAGACGTTGCTAATTTCTGATTGCTTGCGAGTTTATAGTGAAGGAGATATAGCGTACCCAACTCTTCAATGTACTTGTCATGTTTAAAAACAAGCTGACCAAACTCTGTAAATGTCTGAATCCGTTTCCCACTATTAGGTTCTTCAGTAATACCGATTGCCTGCAACCAATATCGAAGTGCCTTCACCATATTAGCTCCGATACCCAAAACATCCATGGGATTCTCTTTTTTATCAATAAAAACCTCACCCTGGCTTTTATCTACATAACGCATTCCCTTGCTTATCCATCCTTTTCTTATGAAAAATGTATCATGGGCTCGAAACTTCATCTCTACCATAATTCCTCCGATTACTACTTAGTTCGTAAATATTTATCCATAGTGCATCCGCCATCTAGGTATTTAGCCGTCATGCACATCTTGCAGTGAACACACTTATATGAATCTATGTAATACTGCCCTCCAACAATAGATATCGCACCGGTTCTGCAAAGCGATTCGCACTTCAAGCATTGGCGGCAAGCGTTGAATTTGCGTATCTGATATCCCACCATCCGTTGTAGATTCTCATGGTCTGCAACATTCATTGTTCTGACCTTAACAGCATGTTCATACCCGTCATATTCAAAGGGTTGTATCGACAATATCGGAACATTGACCCTTGGTTCTAATACAAGTACTTCGTGAAGAAGTTTTTGTCCAAGTTCAGGAGCAACCCTTCCGAACGGAACAAACATACCTACTAGCTCATCGTCAAAAGGTTTCACCAAACGATATATCTTTGCATGTTCTTCGCTGGTACAATTTGAAAACTTGATTTTCACATCTCCTGCGGCCGGTAATCCGTTACCACCTTGCCTTGCTTTCCAGCTTCCTTCATCAACATACACCTCAGGATCAGGCTTTCCGATTTTCTTCGCAAAAGATATCAAGAAATTTCTCCATTCCCTTGCTTTCTCGGGCATATAAATACGAGAAAGAAACTGGGCTCTCTGATTATTGTTTGGGCAACACCAGCAACCTACACGATCGTATCCAAGTCTATATGCTTCATTAAAATCAACATCTTCTGCAAGCAAGTAAAGCCAAACATCCATGTCCTTCCAGAAAAAAATAGGAGAGGCAACCGTCTGCTGCTGTATTTTTACCGACTCAGCGTCGTCCTCAACACGATTGTATTTTGAACGACTTACTGATTCTGATTTCCTTATACCGTAAAAAGTCAAAATTTGCTGATTCCTGTACAGACTGTTAATTACCCTTGTAATCGGTCCCGTCTTAAACATTGAACAGCACCATCTCATCATTCGTGCTGGAGGCCCGATATCCTCACAAACATCCATAAAAACCTGCTCATTGTTTATTGCGGTCTTAAAAATAGCCTGTGGATGCTCATCTCTATAACGATTTGCATAATCTATTGTAGAGGGGAATTCTAATGTGGTATTTCCAAAAATATGTACAATGCTTGGATTGCTTAGTGATTTTATAACCACATCTGCTGTTGCTGTAGAATCCTTTCCGCCTGAGAACGATATGACCACATTTTCCTCTGGAAATTTAGCTGCCTCACGGTTCACAAAGTGATACGCTTCATCCTTCAAGTAATTTAGTCTCAGTGCATTTGCCTCAATGAATCGTTTTATATTTTTATCAAAAAAGTCATAGCTATTATTTTTCTTATGGGTTTCAAGTTGTTTTGCAATAAGATCTGCATCTGCAGTCTTAAAAAGCGAGCTTGGCAATGCTATGGATTTGCCATCAATGTAGTATCTGCTGTTAGCTGCCCATACGGAATTTTCAATAAATTCATTTGGTTCGTGCCCCAGTAAAATTTCAATTAACAATCTCTCTTCAGGAAAAACTGGACGAATATCAGATGACATATATTTCATCTTGCTTCCACATCGAGGGCATATTCCTTTATCCGCTTGCGACATTTCCTGCAGAACAGGGACCTTACATGAACTACACCAATATATTTCTGCGGGCGTATCCTCGACGGTATCACTTCCACAAACCGGACACTTTTTTTCATTTAATTCAATATTACAATTCCTGCACCACATACCACGGTATCCTTTGCATTACAATGCTTCACCTTTCAAATTTACTAACCATAACCAACGAATAATAATAAGCTATCATTCATAGCTTATTATTTCACTAATATTACAGTTTAAATACTTTGCAAGTTTTTCGAGCACCTTATTTGAAACTGGCTCTCCCTTTCCCATTTTTGCAACAGTAGCGGAACTTAAACCCGCCTTGTTTACTAAATCCTGCTTCTGAAGACCTTTGTCAATCATTATTTTCCATAATCCGGCGTATGAAACTGTCATAGTATTAATACCTTTCGTGCTTCAATAAACTGCTACAGTCATGTCCTTTTAGCATAGCATAGATCAAGTTTAAAAGCCATTTCAATATTTATATAAATAAAGGTTTTCTTTCAAAATATAAATAAAACGCATGTGGTATACAGGGTGCTGGTATTTGCGGGCTGGTATTTGCGACTTCAATCATTAAACACATGCCATAATAGAAAAAATAGTTCCCCCATTACACCCCCTCAAAACAATAGTTGTCCAGCTACACCTATGCCCTCTACAGTAGTCAGAACTATTGTCAGAGCAGCGAAAAAAAGATCCCGGCAAAACACCCCATTATCGAGCAATCTGCCGGAACCCCTTGATTTTAAGCCTTATATGGCGCTTTTACTTATTCACTTTAGACAGAAGAACTACGCACTCCACATGACTTGTCTCCGGGAACATGTCCACTGGCTGAACTTTGACGGCTTTGTAGCCAAGTC
>CAVKSD010000076.1:0-9344 GCA_963658905.1 Bacteroidaceae bacterium | reverse complement strand
CTCTTATTACTGCCCTTACAACCTCCGGGTTGGTGCAGACAGAAGTTTCCGGCGGTTCGGCGTGACCTGCATTCGGTTTCAGCATAACTACGCTGCCCGGTTTTATCAGATTTTCAACGCCGCCAAGCAATTCGAAAACTTTTGTCACATTGGCTTGAATGTCTTCACTTTTTACAAGTGCAACCTGAGACTTTTTTTCCATATTTTCCTCCTCCGCAATGTTATTAAGCACTTATATATAATTGCATAAACACATAGAGCAAAAAATGTGCCAATTTCAAGAATCGCAATATTTGCACATTCTTTGCTCTGACATTGACAAAAAAGAAACATTTCGTTGCGGCAGTGCAACTACAAGGCTTCGGTGCTGCAACAGAATCTTGTTTTCAGGATTTTGCATGGTTCTGGTTTCAATTTCCCCTTGACAAATCCAAATTTCAAGGGGTAAAATGATGATATTCAAAAAGTTGTGTAGCGAAAGCGTAAGTCCAAACGGGGCCTTGCGCTTTTTCTTTTTTGCAAAATTTCAGAAAGAGGTATCTAAAATGAATACGACAAAAGAACAAATTAAACAAGGCAAGCCGGGCAGGCGAAAAAATCTTGCCCTTGCAATTCTTTCCCTATCACTGCTCACCGTTATGGCGGGGGCTGCCGTTGCTCCGGCGCTGGGCATCATCAAGGAGCATTTTGCGGGGACAAATCAACTTTTGGTACAGATGATTATCAGCACTCCGGCGCTTTTTATCGTGCTGACCAGCCTTGTGTTTCCAAAGCTTTCTGCAAAGTTCAAAGCCCGCGACCTACTCATGTTTGGGCTTTTACTCTATACCGCAGGGGGTGCGGCTGCCGGAATTATCGACAATATTTACTGCGTGCTTTTATTTCGCGCCTTGGTGGGAATCGGCGTTGGAATCATCATGCCACTTTCCACGGGACTTCTGGCGTTTTACTTCACCCGTGACAAGCAGGACAGGCTCATGGGCTATTCCTCGGCTATGAACCAGATGGGCGGTGCAGTTGCAACGCTTCTGTCCGGGCTTTTGGCGACGGTCAGTTGGCGTCTCAGCTTTCTCGTGTATCTGATGGGGCTTATCAGCGTTGTTCTCTGCCTGTTGTTCATGCCGAACGAGCGAGTTGTAAGCAGCGACCCGCCCGCCTGCACCAAGCAAACTGGTAACGCAAAGGCTGACATGACTGATATTGCGAAAGACCAAAAGAAAAATTCCGCTCTCGGAGAATACTATAACTTTGTCATTGCAATGCTACTCTTGATGATTTCTTTCTTCGTCTTTCCCTGCGATTTTGCCATGGAAACCGCGAAAGAGGGAATCATCCCGCAGCATTACATCTCCGTCATTATGGCGGGCATGGATATAGTGGCATTTTTAGGCGGGCTTAGCTTCGTTCATATCAAAAAAGCCGCCGGTAATCATACGCGGCTCGTTGCGCCTTTGATGTTTGCGGCAGGCTATGTGTTCCTCGCCTTTGCGGGGGGCTGGGCAGGGGCTTTGCTCGGCTCTGTTTTCGTAGGCTTTGCAAACGGGCTGGGGATTCCGTTTATCATCTCTACGGCTTCTCAAAAAGCAGGAAAAGCTGCAGCGCAGACGGTTATGCCCTTGCTGTCGGCTTCTCTTTATTTGGCGCAGTTCCTTACGCCGGTTCTTCTTTCACTTTGCGAAGCCGCTTTCGCGGGGCTTGAGCTTACGCATTTGCCTTATTGCGTTGCTCTCGTTTCTTCGCTGCTCTTTGCGGTTTGGTCGCTGCTTGCGCTGCGTGAAAAATAAACAGTATAAAAAGGCAGTCTGCATTTTGATATTCTACCAATTTGCAGGCTACCCATCTCTCGTTTTATGAAAGATTCAAAATTTGTTTTGCTCCCTACTGCTCCAAGTCCTTATTCATGCAGCAGTTTTTGTACTTCTTGCCGCTTCCGCACGGACACGGGTCGTTTCTGCCAACTTTCGGCTGCTCTCTCCTGAAAGTTTCAGGCTTTCTTGCGTCCTCAGGCTTCGGAGCCGCCTGCGGCATCTGCCCTGAACCTGCGCCCACCGACGGGCCTCTGCGAACATTCATTTCGGAGTCTTCAAAGTTTTCCTTTCTGTTCTGTCCGCCGGAAATAATCTGCTTACGCTGAGTTCCGGTGTTTACCGTTACCCCGAAGCAGTACCTTACGGTTTCTTCCTTGATGTCCCCGATCATCTCCTCGAACATATCAAAGCCCTCGTTTGAGTACGCGATTGCCGGGTCCAGATGTCCCAGAGAGCGAAGCCCGATGCCCTGTTTCAGGTCGTCCATGGCGTCGATATGATCCATCCAGCGATTGTCTACCACCCGGAGCAGAATCATCTTTTCCACTTCCCTCATCTGAGGCTCGCCGATTTCGGCTTCTTTTTCGTCATAAAGCTCGTTGAATTTTGCGATAACATCCTCTTCAAGCTTTTCCGGACTAAGCACGCGAAGCCCATCTTCATCATAGGTTAGCCCCGTGAATCTGTCCGTGAGCCTTCTGAGATTTTTGTTCATTAGATCAATGTCCCATTCCTCCGCAAACTTGCTGCCTACGGTTATCGGCTCCACAATGCTGTGAATGAGGTCTTCCATCATTTCCGTGATGTAAGGCTTGATATTGTCCCCGAAAAGCACTCTGCGGCGCTGCTCGTAGATGACCTCACGCTGCTTATTCATAACGTTATCGTACTGCAAAACATATTTACGAATTTCAAAGTTACGGCTTTCAACCTTTTTCTGGGCGCCCTCAATGGTTCTGGAAAGCATTCCGGCAGCCAGCGCTTCCTCCTGCATTCCAAACTTGTTCATAACGCCCTGTATTCTTTCGCCGCCAAAGAGCCTCATCAAATCGTCTTCGAGGGATATGAAGAACTGTGTAGTACCCGGGTCACCCTGACGGCCGGAACGACCTCTCAGCTGGTTGTCGATACGCCTCGATTCGTGTCTTTCCGTGCCTATGATGCAAAGCCCTCCAAGCTCTCTGACCTTTTCCTGTTCTTCGGCTCTCTCTGCCTTGAATTTTTCCAGAAGCTCGCTAAATACCTTTCTGGCGTTCAGAAGCTCCTCGTCATCGCTTGATACGAAGCTGGTTGCAAAGGAAATCTGTTCCTCGGTGTAGCCGTCGTTTTTCATCTGGCGCTTAGCCTCAAACTCAGGGTTGCCGCCGAGGATAATGTCCGTACCACGACCTGCCATGTTGGTGGCAATGGTTACCGCACCCAGTCGTCCTGCTTCCGCAACGATTTCGGCTTCTTTCTCGTGCTGCTTTGCGTTGAGGACATTGTGCTTAACCCCGCGTTTTTTCAGCATATCGCTTATTCTCTCGGAGTTTTCAATGGAAATCGTACCCACAAGAACAGGCTGCCCTGTGGCGTGAGCTTCCGCTATTCTGTCTGCAATTGCATGGAACTTTGCCGGTTCTTTCGCAAAAATCGCATCGTCAAGGTCTTCTCTGATTACCGGCTTATTCGTGGGAATCACCACAACATCCATGTTGTAAATCTCTCGAAATTCGTCTTCCTCGGTCTTTGCGGTACCGGTCATGCCGGCGAGCTTATTGTACATTCTGAAATAGTTTTGAAGGGTAATAGTCGCCAGGGTCTTTGACTCGGAGCGAACCAGAACTCCCTCTTTCGCTTCGATTGCCTGGTGCAAGCCGTTGCTGTATCTTCTGCCGAACATCAGACGTCCGGTAAACTCGTCAACTATAACGATTTCCCCGTCTTTAACGATGTAGTCCACATCCCGTTTCATTATTGCTTTCGCTTTTAGGGCTTCGAGAACGTGGTGGTTGATTTCCATGTTTTCCGGGTCGCCGAAGTTTTCTATGCCAAAGAATTTTTCCGCCTTTCCCACGCCTTCGTCGGTAAGACTTACTCGCTTCTCCTTTTCTTCGATGGTATAGTCCTCGTCTTCTCCCTCCCGCAAGGTGTTTACAAATTTGTTTGCGATGCGGTAAAGGTCGGTGGATTCGTCCCCCTGCCCCGAAATGATAAGTGGCGTTCTGGCTTCGTCGATGAGGATCGAGTCAACTTCGTCGATGATGGCGTAATTAAGTTCCCGCTGGGTAAGCTGCTCCGCATATGTTACCATATTGTCGCGCAGATAGTCGAAACCGAACTCGTTGTTTGTTCCATAGGTGATGTCCGCCCTGTATGCGGCTTTTCTCGTCTTGTCGCTGATTCCGTGAATAACGCAGCCTACGCTCATGCCGAGGAATGTGTAAATCTTTCCCATCCACTCCGCGTCACGCTTTGCCAGATAGTCGTTGACCGTGATTACATGAACGCCCTTGCCCTCCAGCGCGTTTAAATAAGCCGGCAGGGTGGCAACCAAAGTTTTGCCTTCGCCTGTTTTCATCTCGGCGATTCTGCCTTGATGGAGAGCGATTCCGCCGATTATCTGGACTTTGAAGTGCTTCATTCCAACGCTTCTCCATGCGGCTTCTCTGCACACTGCAAAGGCTTCCGGCAGCAGGTCGTCAAGGCTCTCGCCCCCTGCGATTCTCTCCTTAAACTCGCCGGTCTTGCCTCTCAGCTCCTCGTCCGTAAGGGCTGCCATTTGATCTTCCAGCGCAATTACACTGTCTGCGATTTTTTCGATTTTTTTAACTTCTTTGGTGTTTAAGTCCCCAAAGATTTTTTCCATAAGTCCCATAAATTATCCCCTTTCTCTATTCGTCACGCGGCAAATCCTTTACCGTCATGTTTATCTCCAAAGCCTTTCTCGTGTCAGCCTTTGTAACCTTTACCTCGAAGCGCTTGTAGTCAGCCTCGTACACGAAAGTGTCCCCCACCTTCGGCAGGTTATCAAGCTGAAGCACGACCCAGCCGTTTACCGTAGTCGCGTCTACTTCTTCTTCCACGTCGAAGAAATCAAACATCTTATCCAGATTCGTCCCGCAAAGCACTCGGTACGAGCCGTCCTGTTGCTGAACTATGTCCTGAAGCGCCACCGCGTCGTGTTCGTCGTAAATTTCTCCCACAAGCTCCTCGATGATGTCCTCCATGGTAACAAGCCCCGAAGTGCCGCCGTATTCGTCGACGATGATTGCGATGTGGGTCTTTGCGGTCTGTAGCCTTTTCAGAAGCTGTGAAATCTTCATGGAACCCGCCACGAAAATTACCGGCTTTACATACTCCGAAACCGGTGCGCCTTTGCTCTTTATATAATTATGAAAATCCTTTTGGTTGAGAACTCCCACGATGCTGTCAAGATTGTCTTCGTAAATCGGTAGCCGCGAAAATCCCGTGGAAAGAAAAAGTTCCTCGATTTCCGCAAGGGGAGCGTCAATTTCCGCAGCCTTGATGTCAACCCTCGGAGTAAGCACGTCCCAAGCCTCAAGCTCGTTAAACTCGATGGCATTTTGAATCAGCTCGCTCTGCTCTCCGTCGATTCCTCCCTCGGTTTCGGCTTCTTCAACGATGGTCAAAAGCTCGTCCTCCGTGATAGGCTTCGTCTCGTCCGTGTGGAAAACCAGCGCCAGCAGCTTTTTCCAGCCCTTGAACATCAGGTTCACCGGCGCAAGCACGAACATAAAAAATTTCAGCACGGGAGCCGACGCCATTGCAATCTTTTCCGGGCTTTCCTTTGCCAGACTCTTCGGCGATATTTCACCGAAAATCAAGACTATTATGGTCACCACAACGGTGGAAATCGTCGCCCCGTAAACCGGATACATCTCCAGAAAAATCACGGTGCTGATCGCCGACGTGGCGATATTTACAATATTGTTCCCCACCAAGATCGTCGAAAGCAGGTCATCGTAGCGTTCCGAAAGTTCCTGCACGGCTCTCGCCCTTTTATCTCCGTCATTGGCAAGATTCTTGATTCTGATTCTGTTCACCGATGTGAACGCCGTTTCCGACGCCGAAAAATACGCCGAAAAGCTGATCAAAACAACAATCGCAATAATCTTTCCCATTCTTTTATCGCTGTTTCTCCTTTTCAAACATCACAAAATAAGCCCTGAGTAAAGAGCCCAAAGACAGTATAACATTGATTGGGTACAAATTAAAGTGAAATCCTTGTGAAAAGAGGTTTTGTGGCACAATTTTAAATTTTTTTGGCAAAACTTTTGCGCTTTAGAAAAAACGCCACCTTGCATTTTCCGTGTATTTTGCATTTGCGCTCACTGCCGCCGCTGCCACTCAACTACCGCTCAACTGCCACTTGTCTGTCACTTGTCTGTCACCGTCCGCCGCTCGCCCCGCCGTTCCCCTGTCACCCATCATAAAATGTCGGTTGACATCTTTCTCTGTCGGATATATACTGTTATTGTCATAACTTGCAACAGTATGTCGATATATACGATGTGAAAGGGGGTTTTGAAATGTCTACGAAAACAGAACTGCTGGCTGCACTAAATGAAAAAACCGGTAATTTTATCTCTGGTCAGGAGCTTGCTTCCCGGCTAGGGGTTTCGAGAAATGCGGTTTGGAAAGCCATAAAGTCACTACAGGAACAGGGCTTTGAAATTGAAAGTCAGGCAGGGGTGGGTTACAGCCTTGCCGCCAATCGCGATATCATAAGCAGGGATGTCCTTGCGTCCGAAATCAAATATCCTTGCAAAATACAGGTCTTTGACAAGCTGGACTCTACCAATAATTATGCGAAAAAAGCAGCCGCGGATAAAACTCCTCGCCTCATCATCGCATCCGAGCAGACCGCAGGTCGCGGCAGGCTCGGCAGAAGCTTTTATTCTCCGGCGGAAAAAGGCATATATATGAGCCTTGCTTTTGAGCCTAATTTTGACCTTGATAAATCGCTTTTCGTTACCACAATCGCAGCGGTAGCCGCTTGTCGCGCCATAGAGGACGCTACGGGTCTGCGCCCGAAAATCAAATGGGTCAACGACATTTATCTTGACGGCAAGAAACTCGCCGGAATCCTTACGGAAGCGGAAAGCAATTTTGAAAGCGGCAAAATTCAAAAAATCATCGTAGGCATAGGCATCAACTGCTTTTCCTGCGAGCTTCCAGATGAAATCAAGGACGTCGCCACTTGTCTCACAAACCCGGCGATAGATTTTTCTCGCAACAAGCTGATTGCTTCCTTCTGCAATCACTTCTTTGAAAGGCTCGATAATTTTGACCAATCTAAGATTATACGCGAGTACAAAAGTCGCTCTTTCATCATCGGAGAGCCGATTTTGATTTTCAATCCAGCAATCGCCCGCCAAATCGGTCGTCCGGAAACCAGATTGAAAGAGGGGATCCGCGCCCGTGCCATCGACATCGACGAAAACGGCGGTTTGGTGGTGGAATTTTTGGAGGGGCGTATGTCCCGGCAGATGCAGACTCTGACCTCCGGTGAAATCAGCATAAGAAAGGCTTGATGCTAAACGAAATTACACAAGAAAGGCGTTAGAATAGATGAAAACAACTGCAAAAAACGGCTACACTACAAAACAACATGATATAAACAAACTGATTCTCTGCGGAGTTTTTGCCGCGGTGGTCGCCGTATGCTCCTGGATCACGATTCCCCTGCCCTTTACGCAGGTGCCCATCAACCTTGCAATTTTAGGCGTACTTTTGGCAGGGGGACTTTTGGGCAGCAAATACGGTTCCCTGAGCCTTTTGATATATATTTTGCTGGGGGCAGTTGGGCTTCCGGTATTTGCAGGTTTCGGCGCAGGTCTTGGGGTTCTTGTGGGCCCCACCGGCGGCTTCGTTGCAGGATATATACTTTGTGCAGCAATTGCGGGCATTGGGACAGGTTCCGCCACCGGCGCTGCCCCTGCAAGTCCTGTAAAATCAGGCTCCGGCAAGAGCTTCGGCTTCCCTGCGAAGCGGATTTTTTTCATGGCTGCCGGTGTGCTTGCCTGCTACGCTTTCGGCACAATCTGGTATGTGCTTCTGATGAAAACCTCTCTTTGGGTGGGTCTGGTTTCCTGCGTCTTCCCTTTCATACCCCTTGACGCAATAAAAATCGCCGTCGCCGCGTTTCTTGTCCGCCGTCTAGAGCGAATTATCCGGTAGCTCCATCCCGACGAATACGCATACGATGCGCATATTTTAAGAAAAAAGATGCCGCCCGAGTCGGACAGCACCTTGAAAAGTCTTGTATGAACTTTTTTCCTCGAAAGTTTGCGAAATCTCGCGGACTAACGCTTTGAGAACTGGCTTGCTCTTCTTGCTTTTTTGAGTCCGTATTTCTTTCTTTCTTTCATTCTCGGATCTCTTGTTAAGAAGCCTTCTGCCTTGAGCGGCGCTCTGTAAGCTTCCTTGTCGGCTACGCAAAGCGCTCTTGAGATACCGTGTCTCAAAGCTCCTGCCTGACCGGTGAATCCGCCGCCGTGAACAGTTGCGATAACGTCGAACTTGCCCTCGCAGCCTGCGACTTCGAAAGGTCTTTTAACCTCTCTCTTAACAATTTCCATTCCGAAGTAATCTTCTAAATCTTTTTTGTTGACAGTGATCTTTCCAGTTCCGGGGATGAGTCTAACTCTAGCAACTGAACTTTTTCTTCTGCCTGTTCCTTGATATTGAATCTTTGCCATTGTCTAATCCTCCCTTTCCTTAGAATTCCCAAGTTTCCGGCTGCTGAGCAGTGTGCGGATGTTCTGCGCCTGCGTAAACCTTTAACTTTTTGTACATCTGTCTGCCAAGCTTTCCATCAGGAAGCATACCCTTTACGGCATGTCTGATGATTTCGTCCGGCTTCTTTGCCTGAAGTTTTTCGAATGTGATTTCGCGAAGACCGCCCGGATAACCGGTATGTCTCTTGTAAATCTTTTCTTTGCGCTTCTTGCCTGTAACCTCAACCTTTTCAGCGTTGATAACGATTACATAGTCGCCGCAGTCAACGTGCGGTGTGTAGATCGGTTTCTTCTTTCCGCGAAGGATGGAAGCAACCTCTGATGCAAGTCTTCCGAGAGTCTTGCCCTCTGCGTCGATAACGTACCACTTACGTTCAACCTCCGCAGGTTTTGCGATGAATGACTTCATTTTCTTTCCTTTCCGCCTACTGGGATTTTCGCGGGGAACCGCAATCCGCGCCATCGCAAGGCTACGGAGAAAATCTGTTTCGGCTTTGTCTACTGGGATTTCGGAGTTTTGAATTCTGTCCGAAATCTTTTTCGATATACTAAATATATTAGTTTCGGGTCCCGGACGGATTCCCATCCTGCGCCCGCGCACAATCGTGCTTAATAATTGTATAACAAAAGCCTTGCAAATGCAAGGCTTTTTTCGCACCGAAATTCACTGAATTTCCGCTGAATTTCCGCAAACTTGTCAAATATCAATAGTTTTGCGATTATAAACCGCAAAACTATTTCAAAGCAAAAGTTGTTCACATAGAGGCTTCGAGGACATAAGTTGCTCGGGCGC
>CAVKSD010000075.1:0-9421 GCA_963658905.1 Bacteroidaceae bacterium | reverse complement strand
CTTTGAAGTCCTCCACCCCGATGGAAATTTTCTTTTTCTTTCCTGTATCGCTCATCTCTTTGCTCTCCTTTCGTAAGGTCTTGCGTTTTCCGTCTGTCTCGCACATACATATATTTATAGTATACTTGATTTTCGCCCGTGAAACAACAAAAATGCAGTTCCTCACAGTTTCTTCCCTTTAGTTCTTTTCCATGCGCCCTATCAACTCATACATTCCATACAGCGGCCCCTGTTCAAGGCTTTCTTCTGAGCCATCCCTGCCGATCATAAAGCGCATTGCTTCCTCTTGCAGGAACGGCAATGCTGTAATTTCTCCACGCGTTCCCAGTACAAGGCAAAGCATTGACTTCATATATTCACTGCGCATATTCTTATATTGACTCAAAATCCAATCGCAGCAGTCAGCCTTTGCGTGCAAGAATAAGTATAACGTATTTTCAATAAATACATCCTGCGTATTGCGTAATGCCTTCTCTTTGACAAACTCCAGCAGCTTCTCTTCGTTTTCCAGCAATCTTTTCCTCAGCTTTGTGCGATTGCAGCCACTCATTGGCTTCCTCATCAGTTTAAAAAACTCCTCTGCCGTTTCCGCTTCGTCAATATTTTTAGAAATGGTTTTCTCTTCCTCCGACTGCACGAAAATTTGCACACTTGCTTCATTAACAGTGCTTTGCAGTTCTGGAACTTTGTAGTGTATACATTCCATGCCTGCGGCGGATAAAGCATCCAGTCCATAAAAATCCACAAAATCCTTTGCGCTCTTCAACATACTTTTCTTGCCACTCTCGCTCATCGTTGAATGGTCTAAAAAGCCATACTCTTCTTTCAGCCTTTCGTATATTTCGAACACCGCCGGACATATTTCCGCACTTCTGATTACCTCAAGCAAGCTTCCCATGCGTCCGGGCTGATCCGTGTACGGGTACTCTTTACATGTCTGTGGTCTGCAGTTATCCAAAATGCAATTCCCGTTCGCCTCCAAAAAAATACAGGTATCTCCGCGAACTATATATGCCCCGCTTTTCGGATCCTTTTTTAAAAACATGCTAATCATAAGTTCCTTTGTCATTCCAAGTTTTTTTGCATCCCGCTCCAAATCTTTCTCCGGGATTTCAATTTCATACTCCTTGCAGCAGTTTCGGCATTTTGTACAATCATATTGCGGAAAAATCTCCTGATGCAATCTTCTAAATTGTTTGTCAAGTTCCTTTTCATCTGCGTTCATCTTTAAGAAACTTCTAAACGCTAAATTTTCTTCGGCTCGTTTCTCTGCTTCTTTTTTTACATCTTTGGGCTCTATCATGTTTCTTTCCTTTCAAAAAAATATCACAGTATTGTATATATTATAATACTGTGACACCCATTTGCCAATCTTCAATTTCAGCTCTATCTCCTGATTTTCATCACTCGCTCCATTACGATTCCCATACAGCACAGCGTTATGATGAGCCATATGGCAGCGCAAACCGCGCATGAGGGCCCCGCTCCGAGTTCAAAGGCAACGCCTATGGCCTCGGTTCCCTTTATCACAGCAAAATTCGCCCCTACAATTACAAGCACCGCCCAAAATCCTCTGCCGCTATGGTTTTTCTTTGCGATGCAACATACTGCAATCGCCGCAAATATCATGGCTGCAAACGCAAAGGAAGATGCAGCCTGTTTCAAGAGTTCGCCGCCCAGAGCCTCCATGAATCCATTGTAGTTTCTCAGCGCCCTCATTTGAAATTCATGGCTCGAAAATTCCGTCAGCCTGCTGCGCAGTCTGTACCATTTTAGCCCAAGCAAGATAAATTGCTGCCCGGTGAGTGCCGTCCCTGCCGCGACAAATTTCGACATTGCAGCGCTTTTTTCGGAAACCGGAAGCATTTTGTATAAAGCTGCTCCGTCTGTAAACATTGCGGTATAAAAAAGCCTTTTGAACATCCGAAAGAAGCAGTACCCTATAATCACCGCCGCAGGTATGGCAAGAAGATACCTTGCCTCCCAGAGCCTGCCGAAAGAAAGCGGCTCCGAAACGCCCGGTTCCGAAGAAATGAGCGCCGGGGAAAGCAGTGGATTTACTCCCAAAAAAGAGAACAAAACTACCGTCATATACGCCGTCAAAATCTCCCCGCGAACGACTCGCAAATCCGCCCTTAAACATTTTCCAAAACCTTTCATTTCCAATCCCCCTCTCGCCTCTTCAACGCCAATCGCGACTCGTTAGTCCTCGTCTTGCCGCGCAATCTGGCCTCACACGCTGTACCTGTCCCGAAACTCCGCAACATTCAGCCGATAGATCCCGTAGCACTCCGCCCCAAGAAGCAGCAGAATAATCAAACTCCCCACCAATGGATTTACATAGGTAAATGGCGTTGCAGCAGCAAGGACGGCAACGTGTATCGCAACCTCGAAAACCAATATCAGTCCCCCTGCCAAGCGACCCGATTTGTGGGTAACCGGATCTCTCCACCGACTTGCAAAAGCACTGTTAAACAGTGCCCACCCGCTAAAAGCAGGGTGCATTGCCGCTATAATTAGCACCCACATTCCGCACAGCAAGCACATTTCAAAGCCTCCGCCGGTTTGTCCGAGCAACCGTTCTATGACATCCGCCGCCGTTTTTTCTCCCTCAGGGAACAATGCGGAAATCGACACGCAGCCGCAGAGTAGCAACGAAGCCGGAAGCATAATTTTGCATCCGATTTTCGTATGGGCCCTCACCACTTCCTCTGTGCTGAGCGGAAAACTGTAATAGAATGTCGCATTTTCGTCAAAAAGAATCGCCGTGTTCCACATCTGCGCCAGCTCCGCAAGAAGTGTTAAAGTTAAAAAGAGCAGCGATACCACTGCAATACCAAGGCTCTCCGAGTTCCGTAAAGCCACTGTGATTGGCAGCAGGCAAAGCGCCCCTTGCCAGTTTACCAGCTTGCCGGCGCCTATCAGCTCCGTATACGCCTTGTATTTTGAAATTGCTTTGCCCGTTGCATTCATACGGGAAGTCCTGCCCTCTGCCACATTGCAGGTCGAGGTTTTGGGCTTCGCCACCACTTTTTCCTCCCGCTTCAGCAAAACCATAACCGTAGCAAAAACCGCTGCCGCCATCGCCGCCTGAACTGCCGGAAAGAAGAAAGAAAAGGTTTCACTTGATATGTAAATTGGCAGCGCCCTTGCAAATACCCATAGCACAAGCGGCGGCAGCCAAAGCTCCCCGGCATACGAATTATAATCCTCCGAAATCCTGCCCCTGTTTTTTCTGCGCGCCTTTGTGCTGTGCGCCCTTGTAACCGCATACTCGTACACCGCCGCCGTGCAAAGAGAAAGCAGCATAAAGAATAAAATTTTTACCGGAAGCATCGCCCAAATCTGACCTCTGCTTACATTCAGTCCTCCCCAGCAATAAGACCACTTGAGGAATCCCTCAAATCCGCTCAGCCTGTAGCTGTGCAGTCCCATGTAGCCCCCAAGCAGATTCACCTCCAGCCCCACAAAGCTCACAAACAGCACGCCGCTTGCCGAAAGCATGCTTGCGATTTTCCTGCTTTTATCCTCGCATGGCAAGGTTTTTATTAGGATCTGAGCGTCTCCGTATTCGTTGTCAGCCAAAATGCGAAAAATCGCCTTTGAAAGAGTATAAATGGCTATTACAACAGCGACAAGTCCCAGAATCGCAATCGGAAAGAAAGGCCCCATCATCCAAAAGGTTATACACGCCAGTGCCAGCATCGCGGACATCGCTGCGATTTCTTCCTTTGCAAGCCGAATATTCAGCTTAAACATTTTCCAAATTTCCCGTAGCATATTACCACCCCTATATTCCTATAATCCCCTGTAAATCTCTTTTAGCGCCCCCTCAAGGGACATTCCGTACTGGCTTCGCAAAGAATCCGAATCCGCAAACTTTTCAACTTTTCCCCGCTTCAAGACAATAACCGAGTCGAAAAGCCTTTCTATGTCCCGTACCAAATGAGTCACAATGAGCATCGTCCCTTTAGGATTGAAATTCTCGATGATCAAATCCAAAATATGCTCCCTCGCCTCAACGTCCACGCCCCCTATCGGCTCATCCAGCAGATAAAGCCTTGCCTTTCGCGACATTACGAGGCAAATTTGCAGTTTATCGATCATGCCCTTTGACATTTCACTTGGGGTCTGTAACATTCCGATATCAAACAGCTTCAAAAGGTCTTTGCATTTTTCCTCGTCAAAATCATCGAAAAAAGTCTTGTAGACCTTTACCATATCTCCCACCTGCATATCAGAGGGAAGACCGCTTTTGTCCGGCAAATACGCCACCTTAGCCTTTGTCTTCGCCCCCGGTTTCTTTCCGTCGATGAGAACCTGACCATCGTACTCCCCCAAGAAGCCTGCCAGAATTTTCAGAAGCGTCGTCTTGCCGCTGCCGTTAGGCCCCAGCAAGCCGATAATATGCCCCTCCGGTATTTCCAGACTCACATCATCCAGTGCCCGTACCAAGTCAAAATCTTTTGTCAGATTTTTTATTTCAACTATAGGCTCTTCCACCAGCTTCAATGTGCTTTCCATAATCATCCAACCCTTTCATACGTCATTTGCTTTTTCCCCTCAGATTTGCACCTTTTCAGAAAAAAATCCAGCATTTCCTCCTCGCCAAATCCCAGCGCTTCCATCTCTTTTTTGAATTTGTCCGCAGCCTCTGAAGCCATTTTCCCCCTAAGTTCTCCTATCAGAGCTGCGTCCTTCGTAACGAACCGTCCGCTGGTTCGCTCCGAAACCAAAAGCCCTTCTCTTTCCAATTCGTTCAACGCTCTCTGCATCGTGTTGGGATTCACCTCAAATTCCCCTGCCAGTTCCCGCACAGATGGCACACGCTCCCCCGCAGCAAGCTCCCCTGCGGCAATCGCCTCTCTGACATTGTTCATTATCTGCAAATAAATCGGCGTATTTTCCTGCAAATTTTTGTCCATGTGATCACCTCCCTCTTTGCTTATAAATTTCCAATCTTCGGTTTATACTATGTCATAATGGGTATTAGTAAGTTGATTGGAAGTACTATTGTATTATCTATTTAATACAATAGTACATTCACACAGATTTGTCAATAGGCAATTTGCAAATACAGGGCAAAAGTGCACATATCGAAATCGAATATTTCTATGTGCACATGGCGCTCATAGATGAGCGCCGCTCCGCAAGGTGCTTTTGTCGTTATTCCGGAAATATCGCATAACGATATTTCCTATGTTATAAAAATAAAAAGCAAAACTTTCTTCGCTTTGCTTTCTCAGGAGGAAAAATCATGAAGGAATCAAATTTAGCAACTTCACAAAGTGAGGAGCGTTCTCTGTCTTTCACCAAGCTCACTGCCATGATTATGGGTTCTACAATAGGCGGAGGAATCTTCACCACCGCAGGGGATATGGCGGCGCTTGGCGCTCACACCGGCAGCGTGCTTATCGGCTGGGCGATCTGCGGCGTGGGGATGTTCTGTCTGATGATGTGCTTCTTTGGGCTGAACAAGGTCCGCCCCGACCTTACCAACGGCATTTACAGCTACGCAAAGGAGGGCTTCGGGGAGTTCGTCGGTTTTAACTCCGCATGGGGTTACTGGCTCAGCGCACTGCTGTGCAACGTGTCTTATACCACGCTGCTTTTCGGCGCCATAGGTCATTTCTTCCCGATTTTCGGTGACGGCAACAATCTGCTTTCGATTATCTGCGCCTCGGTCATTATCTGGCTGCTTAACTGGCTTATACTTCGGGGCGTGCAGGAAGCTGCGGCGCTTAATGTGGTCACCACCGTCGCCAAGCTGATTCCGATTCTGGTGTTTGCCATTGCGATTATCTTTCTCAAAGCCTTTGACCCGCAGATTTTTATGGATAATTTCTGGGGCGAGAAAGCGGCAAATGCTCCGGCTGTTGCCGACCAAATCAAAGCCACCACCTCGGCTACGGTCTGGTCATTTATCGGGGTGGAGGGCGCCGTGGTGCTTTCCGCCCGAGCAAAGCGTTCCTCGGATGTGGGGAAAGCCTCTTTGACCGGATTTTTAGGCATATTCGCAATTTATGTCCTGGTTGCCATACTCAGCATGGGGGTTCTTACCACCGAGGAGCTTGCCGCCCTCAAGAATCCCCAGATGGCAGGTATCTTAGAAGCCGTGATCGGGCAAGCAGGCGCCGCAGTCGTAAACATCGGCGTGATTTTATCACTGGCGGGAGCGCTTCTGGGCTGGACGATTTTAGCCGCGGACTGTCCCTATTCGGCAGCAAAGCAGGGGGTATTTATGAATGTGTTTGCGGCTTCAAACAAAAACGGTTCTCCCTCATTTTCACTGTATCTGACCAACGGATTGGTTCAGCTTTTTCTGATTGTGATTTATTTCAGTGCCTCCACTTATCAGGTTTTCTATACTTTTAGCACTACCATGATCATGATTCCCTATTTTCTCAGCGCCCTGTACTATCTGAAAGTCACCCTGCAAGGCGATGGTTTCTCAAGCTCCGGCGGCAGGGGCGGCTCCCTTGCGGCGTCGCGGTTCTTTGCGCTGGTTGGAAGCCTTTACGGCGTGTGGATGCTATATTCCTCAGGGCTTACCCTTACTTTCATCGCCTGCATTCTATACGCTCCCGGCGTCGTCGTCTATGCCCTCGGCAAGCGAGAAAAGGGCGAAAAAGTCTTTGCCCATACCTATGAAACCATCATTGCCGCCGTCCTTATCCTGTTTGCCCTGATCGCTGTCGTGATGATTGCAAGTGGCAGAATTCATCCGTTCTAAGAGCAAATTTCTCTCGGTATTTCTTGTATTTTCCTTGGCAGGATTTTCTCAGCGATTTTCTCGGCATTTTCTCGGCAGCTATGAATTTTTCAAAAATCGGTTGTAAAAGTGTCAAAAACCGCTTATAATTGAGTTGGAAAAGTGTCAAAAATAACGTGCAATCAGGTTGGAAAAGTGTCAAAAATGATATGAAATATGGTTGGAAAACGTACCGAACGGAGGTGCCGAATGCTAAAGAGGAAAATTGAAAAAAGAATATACGACTGGATCAGCGGCGACGAATGCGCGCTTCTTTTGTACGGAGTCAGGCAAGCCGGCAAAACCTATATCATCCGTCACTGTCTGGAATCCAAAGGCCGTAGCTATGTAGAGTTTAATCTTATTCGGGAACCTGACATCGTTACGATTCTGAAAGATGCGACAGATGTTGACGATTTGATTCTAAAGCTTTCTTTGTATAGCGACAAAAAAATTATTCCGGGGAAAACCATTCTGTTTTTCGATGAAATTCAAAAATACAAAGAAATTGTAACAAAAATAAAATTTCTCGTGGAAGATAAAAGATACCGCTACATTCTCAGCGGTTCGCTACTGGGCGTTGAACTCGTAAATTTAAAATCCGCCCCGGTGGGATATTTGAAGTCCCTACAAATGTATCCCCTTGATTTCGAGGAGTTTCTTCAGCTTTTCCAAATAAGCGACGCCGCCTTTGAATCCCTGAAAGAAGCTTATCATAATAGGGAAGCCGTCGATGAAGTGATCCATAAAAAGATGCTTCAGCTTTTTCACCTGTATTTGATTATCGGAGGAATGCCTGCCGCCGTCGAAAAATACCGCCAAACGGAAAATATCGATGCGGTAATGGAGGAGCATGAGGCAATTTTGCAGCAGTACAAGCTGGACTTTACGCAGTATGAAGCCGAAAACAAGAAACTTCTTTTAACTAACATTTATGAATTGATCCCGGCAGAACTGAATGAGCAAAATAAACGCTTTAAAATCGCAGACATCGAAAAGAATTTACGTTTTGATAAAATGAACGACAGTTTTACATGGCTGTGGAAAGCGGGTGTGGCACTTCCCGCGTTCAATGTAACCGAACCGAAAATTCCGCTTTTGCTTAATCAGAAAAGCACGCTGTTTAAGCTGTTTCTGTCCGATGTGGGACTGCTCACAACGCTTTACGGCAAAGCGCTTAAATTGAAGGTCGTAAATCAAGAGACTGACATCAATAAAGGCGCCGTATATGAAAACGTTACCGCCCAGGAGCTATCTGCCCACGGGTATAGCTGCTATTATTACAATAACAAAAAGCTCGGTGAGCTTGATTTTGTCATTGAGCATGACGGTGAGGTTTTGCCGATTGAAGTAAAAAGCGGCAAGGACTACAAAAAACATTCTGCACTGGCGCAGGTAATGCGAAATGAAAATTATCGGCTGAGCCATGCCGTAGTCTTTTCAAATTCCAATGTTGAGTGTAACGGCAAGATAACCTATCTGCCGATATATATGCTTATGTTCCTGAAAGAAACCGAAATAGAATTTGCCGATATTTCCATCGACAGGTTTAAAATCTAAGATGTCTCGAGACTATCATTCCGACAGAGGCGCGCCGCTAAACGCACGCCTCTTATATTATTACTTTCTCGCGCATACTGCGAAATCATAAAAATATTTGTCAATAAACGCTCTGTCGGTTTTGTACTCGTTATCGCCGACAAAGTAATCGCACATAACCTCTCTAAGTCTGAGCAGCTCCTTAAACACCCCCGGATGCTCGGCTTTCTTTGCAGGCGCATCCTGAATCGACAAGTCAAGAAGTTCAAGCCCCCGCTCGAACGCTTTCATTTCCTTTTCCTTATCGCCTTTTTCTTTCCGCTTTGCGGCTCTGCCGAACTCGCTTCCTATGTTGGCAAGCTGCTCAGAAAGGCTCATCGTCTTCCACCTTCCGGCAGCAAGCTCTCTATGCTGATACTCTAAAGCTCTATCCATTTCTCCACAACCTCTAAAATTCTATTTCTCACGCTTTCATCTTCGACATAGCGAGAACGATTGTCCTGCTTCGGTCTTATGTTAATGAGCGAATCAAACTCGACAAATTCGTCAATTTCGTCCTCGTCTGTAATGAAATTTATTCCCCACAGGTCAGCTTGTGCAGAACCTTCGTCAAGCAAAAGTCCCTCAAGATCTGCGTGTAGTTCGGCATCAACGGCAATTATTTCTTTTTCAATATCCACTACAGCTTTGATCATATCGTCAAAATATCCGCTGTCTAAGCTGTTCAGCTCATCTCGGTTAATCTTTTGGGTAAGTATTTCCATGTTCCCTCTCCTTGGATGTCCTCTGCATTCTCCGTCTTCGGATTTTGATCTATGCAATTACTGTGAATAATCTTACCACTTTACGCCGCAAAAAACAACCTTGCTCTGAATTTCGGTTCCCCCTTATGATCGTAGAACCATTCAAATGCGCAAAACCGGCGCTCCGTATCTAGGTTATTCCCGTATATGAGCGTCGGTTTTGAGACTAAATGTAATATATGGTGTATTGTATGAGTAATATGTTATTGTTATTTACTGTGTATTCCTGCAATGTCCTTTGCAAGCTGCTTCTTGCCATCGATATTGCCCTGCCTTTGAATCATGATGCGCTGTGCCTGCGGCGAGCCTGCGCCGTGCATGGATTCTG
>CAVKSD010000074.1:0-9445 GCA_963658905.1 Bacteroidaceae bacterium | reverse complement strand
GAAAGGGCTTTTTCGCCAGCTCCGGAAAGCACCATAAAACCCGAAGCGGCTCCGGCAACAAGGAAGCCGAACAGAGGGAAAGAAAACAATTTCAACAAATTAAAAACTACGGCTATGCACAGCAAGATTTTTCAAATTACCCAAACACGAGTAAGCGAGGACAACTACCTGAACGAGGACACCCTCTCGCAGGGCGACGACGGTTTCTTCGATTATTGTGCAGAGATTGACGATGAAGAACGCAAGTTCCATATCGACAACTTGGTAAACAACATTCTGCCCAAAGGTATGTTCGAGCTTATCTCTGACGATACCATGCGCTACAATGGCGGAGCGGAACAGTGGAGAGAGAATTTCGTTGCCGACATTCGACGCAGGGCGGAAGCCATTACCCCTGACAGCGTGCAGAACTGGATTGGCCCGGTCTATCAACTCGAAAAGTTCCTGAAAAATCCGCTCGATACCGCTTACTGGTTCTATCTGAACGAAGAGAGATGGCAATCCTATGCCGAACAGTCCTACGAGTTCCTGCGGCAGGTATGCGAATTTGAACCCGGCACGATACTCTACATCGGCGGTGTCATCGACTATCATTCTTAATTCCTAATACAGGGGACGATGAAAGGTACGGAACATTTCAAGGAGACAATCAAGAGGTACTTGGACGGTTGGGTGCAGGCAGACGAACTTTTCACCGTATCAACACCCCTTCGGGCGAAGTCGAAAGGCTTCAAGGATAGAGGAAAAAGCAGAGGTTTCACATAAAACAAGAAAATCACGAAATGGCCAAGCGTACAAAAAAGCAGATTGAAAAAATCCTGATGACGGTCAACGTCAAACGGGAAATCGTAGATATTCTTCAAATAGCCAACCGGCGTTTTATGTATAATCCGCAAACCGGAATTTTGATTTTAGGAGACGAAATGTACGGAAAAAGCATTTGCAGTTCCCATTCACAAGAGTTCTATGCCTCAAAAGCGGAAGGGCGCTTCGATGATTATTTGCGCGGGTGGATTGGCGTCTCGAAAAACTATCCGCGAGGAATTATTCATTTTGCCCCCGTTGTCAGCATGGAGCAGTTCGACAGGGGATTTGACACGTTACAAATGTTCACGAAACTTGAAGGCATAAACGGCGATACAGTGATTAGGGGATTTTGCGGTTTGCCGGAAAAAAAGATGGGAGATTTATTACCGTCCACTCTTTAGGATATGGATAATCCCGGTAAGCTATAAAGGGTGTTGCGCCTGTGATAACACCATCGGCTCAGGCGCGTCCCTATTTATAAAATACCGGAATGCCGGCGGCTCTCCTTTATACCTTTTTCTTCCCCTCTGCTCTTATACCTTGGCACAGCCACTTTCCTTTTATATGTGTAACCGTTGCGGTCTCCGCTCTGCCGTCACCGTTGGGTTTTATCGGCTGCAAAGGTCTGCTGTCGCGCTTAATCCGGCGGCTTGAAGTACATTTCTTGCAAATTCTTCCTTCCCGCGCAAGAGTAATTTGGCAAGAAAAACCGCCGTATGAAGCTCTGCCGACAGCCGTGTATCGCAACCGTAAAACCTCAAAGCGGTTCAGGCAGCGAAAGGAACCGAAAAGGAGGGGAAATAAAAACTTAATTAAAACGGAAAAGAGTATGACAGTAGAAGAAGTATTGCAGCATGATTTAAGGTTCAGATATATGCTGTTGAGTCGTTTACAAGCTGACTGCGAGTATTATCTTGGTTTTGGAAACAGAAACCCCGGACGCTTGTGGGCAGGCTCTGAAGCGGAGCAAATCGAGTACATGACGAAAATCCACGACAGCTTCGGAGAAGCCGAAAAACCGGAGTGGCTGGCAATGGAGAAAATCAAAGAATACGGCAGGGAAATGGGGGTAGCGGAAGAGTAATCCCCCTATAACCGCGAATGCCGCAACACCCTGGAAAAGGTCGTTACGGCATTCCTGTTTTCCGACAACAAAGTGTAATCATCGTATGGCAAAAACTTAAAAAGCATTTCACGCCTCTTGTGCCTTGCCTCTTTTACCGCATTTACCAATGCCTTCGACCGGCCTACTTGTCATCCTTGAAGCTGCTTTGGCTGAAACCGCCGAACACGCCTTTCAGGAGCTTGCCGACAACCCAGAACACCAAAAATAAAATGATAATATCTCCCATGGTTCTACTTTTTTACACGATTATCAACATAAAGATACGAAAAAACTGCCGACAAAGCAAATATACAGGCTTAATTAACAACCTTTTATATTCAAGCCTTGCCGCCGTTCTCTTCATCCTCTTCCGGCTTTTTCTTGTTACGCGGGCCGCTGGTCTGACCGCGGTCGAGCTTTATCCCGTACCGGTTGAGTATGCGCCAGATTGAACTTTTACTGCTGAACCCGCTGATAGCCCAGATGTCATCGAGATTATGCCCGTTGACATACATATCCACGATAGTCTGGTCTCGCTGTGTCTTGGATACGACCCGTGGCGTTGCCGGAGCCTTGATGTTTCGCTGCAGTTCCTCGACATGGGCGGAAAACTTACGCAATGCGGCAATCTCCTCGGGCAAAGCTCCGACAATCCATAACACGTTGGCCGCGGTCGTATCGGGAAACAGTTCGCCGCGGGTATCTATCCGGTCATGGATGGATATGATGCGTACCCCCTTGATCCGGCACAGCTCGACGAACGCCGCCAGTTCACGCAAGCCGCGCACGGCGGTGCTGAATTTGGACACTACAATCTCATCGCCCCTTCCGAGATTGGACATAAGCTGCTTCCACATGGGGCGAAGCGTCTCGTGTTCGATAGTTTCCTCTATGATGTGTACACAACCGTGCTGTTGCATCCATTCCCTGTCCGCGTCGAAACTATCATTGTTTGCTCTGAATAGGTAGCCTACTTTTGCCATTTGAATATACGTCGTTTTGATAACAAGTGCAAATATAGCACTTTCATCCGAATCTAATTTCATATTCCGTCGAAATTTTCACCACACGCTCTTTTTGATCTCTTTTCCTTTCAGTTGTTTTCATTGACAATCATACTGTTAAATATGATATAAAAAATAACGCTAAATATGATTTTAGGCGGGTATTCTATCAAAAATTATATATAGTTTTGCGCCGCTGAATATGAAAATATAAATATGAAAATTGTAAAATCATACTTAAAAGTAACGCTTCTTTTGTCCCGGATATGTGCCGCTTCTTTTGCCATATTCCTATTGGCATCGTGCGGTGGCGGTAACGGCAAACCGTTGGTCGAAGCGTCCCGCGACCCTGCCGGAACATACCGGGAGTACCTGTCCGATATACGGCGGCAGGCCAATCCGTCTTTCAAGGTTCTGACAAAGCACATCCGCCGGTGGCAGGCGGTAAAGGATTCCGTTTTCACGTGTATCGGGCGGGACACGCTCAATCCCGCCCACTCCGACCTTCACGAAGAATGCGTCCGGCTGCATGATTCCGTCCGCATCGAGTTCTCGCGCCTGGTCCTATCGAGACCGCGCACCTATCAGGAACTCCTGGCACTCAAGGGAGAGTTCTCACCATACGGCAAAGACGAGGAACTGCACCGTGCGGCCGAGGACATCCGCCCGTTTTTCGCTTCGCTGGACAACCGGCCTGCAAGCCGGGGCGGCAAACGGCAAGTCCTCGCGAAATACCGAGCGTTACTCTCCGAAACCCTCCGGAAAGGCATACACAGCCACGAAGACCTGACCGCGTACATCGGGAAAGAAGACGCCCTCTTCCGGGCGTTCCTTACCCATTTGCACGATCTCGACGGCGAGAACACGACCGACATCACGCGCGATACCGAACGCTGCTGCTCGCAACTGTTCCTTGCCGCCGAACGCGGGGAGATCACCTACCGGGAGGCGATGCTCTATCTGGCGATGCGTACCAACCGCCGGCAGATACAGAACATGCAGGCCTGCATCGACGACGTCCGCGACAGGAAAGTCAAGACGCCCGTGCAGGCGCAAGCCTATATCTGGATGCTCGTGCAGCCATATGCCTCGCTGGACGGCTTCTGTCTGACACTGCTTTCCGAAGGGGAGAGGAAACAGCTCGACAGGATGGCGGCGCAGACCCCCGCCACGTTCAAGGCTTTGAGCCGAACCTTGCAGTCGGAAAGTGCAAGGCTGGACGAACTGCCCGGAATGCTCATGGAGATTTTCATCCACACGTTATAAACCGACACAAGAAATATGAATATGCTACGACATTTTTTCGATGACTTCATGACGTTCGTCCCCCTGCAACTGCCGCAGTTGCTCGATGTCACGACAATGGAAGAACCACAGTTCTACGGTGACTACGCCCTGCTGACCTTCCCGTTACACGACCCTTACGATTTGGAGGAGGTGATGGATATGTTCGAGGACGATATGGAGCTGATAACCCTCTATCACCACATCCCCGCAACGGCCGACAAGTTCGGTCACAGCACCTGCGCGTACTCCAACCCGGCATTCGGGCAGATGTTCAAGATGAACTGCAAGACGGATGCCGACGGCAAGGTGGATACCATCCTCGTTACCATCTACGACTCGCTCGAACAGATGTACGGCGACCTGTGCCTCGATTTGGAGCTTCATTCCAAAGGCGGCACGTTCAAGTACCGGAAGTCGAAAGACGATATTCTGTTGAACTTTTTATAAACACCCACGCCATGCGAAACACGCTGTACCGACAAATGGTCTACTGGATCAGGATGTACCGGACCTGGATAGAGGTCGTCGATGACAATTCCTATAAGGAGTACGCCATTCCAAGAAACGGGCATATCGACTACGTGGTTGCCCGCACGCTGGTGCTGCGGGCGTACAAGGACAGAGGAACATACACCCAAGGGACGACGTGGACGGTTCCCGAACACGATCTGGACAAGGCACTGGCCACCTACCGCAAGCAGGACCATACGTTCAGACAGCGAATCAAGAGAGCGGCGATGTACTTCTCGCCGAGGGATGCCGAAGCCGTCATCCTGTTGGCCACCCACGGCATTGTCCGGTTGGAACTTGTGATCCCGCCCACTCCCGTGCGTGAAAAGCCCTATTACCTATGACCTGGAATATGCTACAACTCATCTTCTGCGCGATGCCTTTTGTCCTGTCGCTGACATTGTACAAAAGCCGCCACCCCTTCATGGCAACATTCTACGATGCCATGACACGCAGCGCGAAAGCCCGCAAGCTATACGTGCAGGTCGTACTGATCCTGCTGCTACTGTTTCATTATGTCTACACGGGCGGACATCCCGGCGAGTTCGGTGTCCTGCTATCGACCGCTGTCTGTGCCGTTATGTTCTCGTTCAAAAGAGCGGACAGGTGGCTGCGCGGTCTGCTCGACCGTCCACGCGCGTTCGGCACGTTTGCGTTGGCGGCATTGGCCACCGGTTTCCTTCCGCATCTGTACACGACGGCAGTAACCGCCGCCTATCTTCTTTTGGCAGCCCTTTTCTATCCCTCCGTTCGGGTATTGACCGAATGGAATGACAGAAGCAGGTCGCCCGGTTGGGTGAAGCGCCCCGAACTGCTGGCCGAAAGTTATCACGACCATCATCACGCGAAGTTGCCGCATAACGCGGACTGTGGCAACCCTGATATATCCGCGCAATAGTAATCATTAAAACAGAACGAAAAATGGAAAACAAGCAAAAGATACCCGTGTCCATATTGGCAGACAGAGGAGTATTCGATTACCTCAAAGAAAAAGTCGGCGAACGCAAGACAAAGACGGAAGCCTACTGCGACCTGTTGGACAAAGCCCTGGCAGGCTTCGTCTCCCCTTTTTTAAGAAGGCAGGACTACGAACTTCAGCCCAACCAGTGCCACGTTACCGTTTCCGACCTCGCGGCGGAGTGGCACTGGCACCGTGCTACCGTCCGTTCCTTTTTGGACGCGATAGAAGCGTTCGGGTTACTGGAACGAACACGGCTCACCAAGAGTGTCGTCATCACCATGACCGTGCGAACCGGCCAGCCAGTGGAAGCCCGTGGTGGACAGATAAAACCGGACCTTGCCGACCGGTTGCGGGAAGTATTATCCGACTGGATAACCGGCAAAACGGACTCCGACGAGACCGGCATCAAATGCGGGCAGCTTGTCCGTCAGGCAATGGACGAGGCAGGCGTACATGACGGCCGCCCATCTCCGGACAACCTCACCTGCGTCAACCCGGCATCGGACGACGAACGGATCGTGGAGATTTGCACGGTAGCCTTGGAGTGTATCGCTCTTGCCGCCATGAGGCGGGCATTGCGTGGGTCGAGATTCGACGACGGCTCGGAACTCATGGACTACTTCCGTCATGAACTCTACGGGGACTGGACGGGACTTGTCGAAATCTCGAAAGGCATTGCGAAGCTCATTCTCGAAGTCGATAAGGACGATAATACCGATTATCATGACGACGACAGAGAGTTCCTTAAAACGCTTTTCAAGCCCTTTCTGGCACTCGCGGCAAGGGCGCAGGAGACAGCTCATCAGGCCGAAGATTGAAAACAGAATGTATAATCACGAACAATCCGCCTTTTTCCGGTACAGGTATCCTGCCAGTTATAGGAGGCATCCGGGCTTGCCCGTCTGCCACCGAACAAAGGGAAGGGGGAGCCTAATACCCCACCTGCCTGACGTCAGTGGGAAGGGTGTCCATCGGGGCAGCAAGCTGGGACACGGCGGATTGTCCGAAACAACACGAGAACAGTATGGCAAATCAAAAACAGGTGCTTGATATTCGGGTGTCGAAAGGCATCACCGTAGCCCAGAGCAACGAACATCTGCGCGACCGCAGCAAAAAGGCGGAGAAATACGCCATGACCAAAGGTAATTACGACCCCACGCGTAAACATCTGAACTTCGAGGTCGCACCCGGGGGCAAGATACGTCCTGTCGATACGACCCGCAACATTCCCGAACGGATAGCGGACATATTGAGAGGTCGGGGAATCAAAGACCCCAACGAGGGGCTGGCCGAGCCGAAATACCGCACGGTGGTAAACATCATCTTCGGCGGTTCACGGGAACGGATGCGCGAACTCGCGTTCGGCACGCAGCAGGTGGATTTTGAAAAAGGTGCGGACAACACCCGGATCAAACGGAAAAGCGACATCGAACGCTGGGCGAAAGATGTCTATTCGTTCGTGAGCGGCAGATACGGCGAGCAGAACATAGCCGCTTTCATCGTACATCTTGATGAACAGAACCCGCACGTGCATTGCACGCTTCTGCCGATCAAGGACGGGAAGTTTGCGTACAAGGAGATATTCGCCGGAAAGGACAAGTTTGAGTACAGTGCGAGAATGAAACAGCTCCACACGGACTTCTTTGCCGAGGTCAACACGAAGTGGGGAATGTCGCGGGGAACGAGTATCTCCGAGACGGGCGCACGGCATCGTTCGACCGAGGAGTACCGCCGTATGCTCTCCGAAGAGTGTACGACCATCGAGGAAAATATCGACCGCCACCGGAAGGCGTTGTCAGAACTCCAATCGGACATCCGTCTGGCGGAGCGCAGGGTCAAGGGGCTTACGACGATGGTCGGGAACCTCGAAAAGGCGAAGGCTGAAAAAGAGGCCCAGCTGTCGGCAGCCGAACAGGAACTGGCCACGAACAAAGACGATGCGGCGGAGTTGGAGGCCCTGGTCATGTCGTTGGAAAAAGAGCTGCAGGGAATCACCGGGCAACTGGCAGACAAGCAGGAGAAGCTCCAGTCCGCCGACCGGCAGCTTACCGACCTAAAAGAGAACATGGATGCCATTAAGGGACGTACCGAAGAGCTCAAGGAGGAAGCCTACAAATACTCCCGCGACGTACACTCCAAAGTGTACAGCCTTCTCAAGGATGTCCTGCTGGAAAGTCTGGTCGGAGAGTTCCGTTCCACATCGGCACAAATGGATGCTCCACATCGGCAGCTGTTCGACGGCTCGCTCGTGCAGTCGATAGCGGAACGGGGCGCGGAGGTCATGCACTGTGCGACGATGCTCTTCCTCGGAATGGTCGATGATGCCACCACGTTTGCCGAAACACATGGCGGCGGAGGCACTAAAAGCGACCTCAAATGGGGACGCGATGACGACGAGGACAACCGCGCGTGGGCACTTCGCTGCATGAGGATGGCGAACCGCATGATGCGCCCGGCCATCGGCAAGAAACCCAAACGGTAAGTGGCGATACGCCTCACGATAAATCAGAGTATAACGAATTTAAAAACATTGGAATATGACGAAACAACTCATCTTGACTTTTGCCGTGCTCTGCACGTTGCAGGCACGGGCGAATGTACAACCCGTACAGGAAGACACTGTACGACATTGCTCACGCTACGAGGCCACGGAACTGCTTCAACCCGTGCAGCCCGTCTGTCTCGACGGGGTGGTACTCCCGATGTCCCGTACCGGCAACTGGTTTGTCGGTATCGCCGGAGGGGCGACCGCCTTTCTCGGCACGCCGCTCGGCTGCGAAGATCTTTTCGGACGAGTGAAACCATCGTACAGCCTTGCCGTCGGCAAGTGGTTCACGCCCTCGGTCGGCGCACGTATCCATTACAGCGGGTTGCGGTTCAAGGACGCGGAACTATCCTCGCAGGACTACCACCATATCCACGCGGATCTGTTGTGGAACATACTCGGCCGCGGGTACGCCCGGCAGGGACAGGTACGCTGGGGGCTTGCACCCTTCGCGGGTGTCGGGCTGCTGCATAACGCCACAAACGGGAACAACCCGTTTGCGCTCTCCTATGGGGTACAGGGACAGTACCGCATCTCCCGACGGGTAAGTGCCACACTGGAGCTGTCCAACACGACCACCTTTCAGAACTTCGACGGCTATGGCCGCACGAACCGCTTGGGCGACCACCTGCTCTCGCTGACCGCTGGATTCACGTTCCACCTCGGCAAGGCGGGCTGGAAACGTGCGGTGGATGCGACGCCCTATATCCGCCGGAATGAACGGCTCGTCGATTACGCCAACTGTTTGGCGGAAGAGACCCGGCGCTACGCGGGTCTCCACGACCGGGACAGGCGGACGCTCGCCGAGTTGAAGAAAATTCTGGAAATAGAGGGGCTGCTCGATACATACAGTTATTTGTTCGGGGTGGACGACGACGGACGCAAGACCTATCCTGTGAACAATTACAGCGGGCTGAACTCGCTCCGTGCAAGACTGAAGCACAGGCGTTGGGACGGCACATCGCCCCTCGACACGACAGCCCGCTATTCCGGCAACGGACATCCGGCATCCGGTCAATCCCTACCCCGAAGCGTGTCGGACGTGGCACATCAGGGTTTCTTGGCCATGGATTCCACGGCTTTCATGTATGCCGGCGGTGAATGTATCGGCGCACCCGTCTATTTCTTCTTCAACCTCAATACGGTCAGCCTGACAGATGCTTCACAGATACTCAATCTCGACGAGCTGGCACGTGTGGCGAAGAAATACAACCTGTCCGTAAGAG
>CAVKSD010000073.1:0-9776 GCA_963658905.1 Bacteroidaceae bacterium | reverse complement strand
CCGGAGCCGCTTCGGGTTTTATGGTGCTTTCCGGAGCTGGCGAAAAAGCCCTTTCCGACGTTTTTTCTTGCCAATTACGCTTCGCAGAAGGAAGAATTTGCAAGAAATGCACTTCAAAACGACGGAATCAGGCGCAACAGCCCATATTTGCACCGGTAAAACCTACGCGGGGGACGGACAGGAAAACCAGCCGGGAGAGAATACCGGGCTGAAAGCAGCAGAAGAGGACGGATGGAAGTTAAAAAAGAGAGATTATGTGTCTATATATGGATAATTGTCGTTATATTTGCATATAAATAGCGATATATTGATATTATGGAAGTGATGAACAACTATACCACAAACAGCGATATGCTGACACTTCTGGCATCGCGGGTCAGGGAATACCGTCTGGCAGCCCGCATGAGTCAGAAAGAGCTGGCCGAACAGTCGGGTGTGAGCCAGACGACGATCAGCCACTTCGAACAGGGCGTGAGCCGTAACCTGACCTTGGCCAACTTCATCTCCCTGCTGCGTGCACTCGGTCAAGAACAGCGGCTCGCGGAGATCCTGCCGGAACTGCCTATGCCGCCGATGGCGCTTCGGGAAATTGAAAAACTGATACCTAAACGGGTAAGGAGGAGCAAGAAATGATAGAAAGTATCGATGTGATTCTGTGGGATAAAAAGGTCGGCACGCTTGTCGCCAGCCGGGAAGGACACCGCGGCAAAGCCTGTTTTTACTTCGACAGCGATTATGTCCGCGACGGCTATGACATAGCCCCGCTTCGTGCGCCGGTAAAAGGGGTTGTCGCGCAGCGCGGACTGCCGGTCTATCCCGATGAAGAGCGGATCTTCGGCGGGCTGCCGTCGTTCATCGCCGATTCACTGCCCGACCATTGGGGAAACACCGTGTTCAACGAATGGGCCAAAGTGCATCATATCCGTATGAGGGACTTGTCCGCCCTCGACCGTCTCGCCTATATCGGGCGGCGCGGCATGGGGGCATTGGAGTTCGTACCGCCCACGGCCGAGGAGCTGGAGACGCCGTTCAAGGTAGAGATTGCCGACCTATACCAACTGACCCGGCAGGCTTTCGAGGAAGCCGGACAGTTCAACGTCCCGGTATCGGGCGACCTGATGGTCGAGAGCCTGTTCAAGGTGGGAACGTCCGCGGGAGGACGGCGGCCCAAAGCGGTGGTCAACGTCAATTTCGAGGAGGACCAATGTTACTCCGGACAGGTGGCGACCCCTTATCCGGGCTATACGCCGATGATCGTCAAGTTCGATGAACACTTGAAGATGCCGACGACACGTGTCGAGTACAGCTATTACCTGATGGCCGTGGACGCCGGGCTTCAGATGATGCCGAGCCGCCTGCTGGAAGGCGACCGGGCGGCGCATTTCCTGACCGAACGTTTCGACCGCCGGAACGGCAAAAAGGTGCATATCCAGACGTTGGCGGCCATGAACCCCTCGGCGGATTCTTACGAAACTTTGTTCGATACGGCCTTCCGCATCGGCGTGCCGCCGGGGGAACTCCGGCAACTGTTCCGCTCGATGGTGCTGAACGTGCTGGGTGGGAACGTCGATGACCACAACAAGAATTTCAGTTTCCTGATGGACGGCGACGGGCGTTGGCACATTGCTCCGGCCTACGACTACACGTTCTCGGTCGATCCGGACGCGCCGTACTACGTCAACCTCCACAGCATGACGGTCAACAACAAGACGGAGGGCATTACCGCGGCGGATCTGTTGGAAGTAGCCCGCCGGTACGATATAAAGGCCGCGGAGCCGTTTATAGAAAAGGCCATAGGCATCGTTTCACGTTACCCAGAGTACGGCCGGGAGGCCGGTGTCGGCGAGGAATGGATAAAGACGATAGAAGAGGAAATAGCCGCACGGGTGGAGTGCGTGCGAGGCAACCGTGCCCGATGAAACAGGTTGACCGGGAACATGCAATACAAAGAAAGAGGGTGAAGAGAGCAGCCGACTTTTGCCGACTGCTCTCTATGCTCTTCAGACATTACCCTGACGAGGGTTCTACAAATTTAATCCGTTACGTCATAATAATAGCTTAACTCGTCATCTTTCAGGTTTTCCACCGCGTATTGGCTGGCCTCTTCCCAAAGGGTATTATACAGTGAGGCAATGTCCGGCCTTGTTTCATAGTATTGCCAGATTTTGTGATTGAGTACCAGTACCAGCTCCGTAAGATATTCGTAGTCCTCTTTCCACTCCCTGAAGGCATGGTTGAAGGTGTCCCGGATAGCCGACAACCCGAACCGGTCTGCTATCGAAAAATCACTCCAAAAGGTTGTTTGTAACTCGTAACCGTTCTCTGCCATAAATTCCCTGAATGTCATATCGCTTCAAATCTTAAGATTGTTTTTTATTTTCCCTCCGGTACGTCCTGTATCGAAAGGCTGATTATTTTTTCTGCTCCAAGGATTGGCGGTCGGTCCGGGCAAGGAGGACGCGGTAAATACGCTCTCCGACGTATCGGGGAGGAAGATTTTCCGCATCAAGCGTGAGCGGTCCTTGACAGGACGGATAACCGGCAATCGAACTTTGCAGAGAAAATGACCGGACTTGCGGGATAGGGCCTACAAGAAAAACGGGTGCAGGCCGGCAAGGAATATAAAAGCAATCCGGCAGGGCGATAACACGGCTATAAAAGTTGATACACAGTAGTCTGACAATGAGCAAAACAAAAGCGACCCGCAGGCCGCTTTTTGTCGTGACAAGGCAGGTGTTATTTCTTGCCTTTTTTCACGGGCTTTGCCGGTTTTTCAGGAGCCTCCTCCTTTTCGACGGGCGGGTAGAACTTGACGGCCACCATCACGATGCGGTTGCGTTTCGTGCCGTTGTCGTTCCACTCTTCCGGCTTGAAGTAGCCCTCGACGGTGAGCATAGTGCCTTTGGCCAGGATGTCGAACGACCCGGTGTTCTCGTTTCTGCGCCATGCCTCGATATTCATAAAGGCGGAAACGCGGTTGGCTTCCTCACCGTTCTTCTCCTGTCGGCTTACTGCCAGAGAGAAACGTGCGACACGGGTGTTGGTGAACTGGCGGATTTCAGCGTCTTTACCCAAGAATCCGGTTACGGCGAAAGAGTTTTCGATCTTTTTCATTTTGAATTGCTTTTAGAAGTTAATGAATCAGTTTTACGCTGCCTCAAAAAGTAGGTGCTGCCAAGGGATGCACCAAGGATAGCTGATACAATACGCTTTATTTTTAGCCGCAGGCAAAACCGGAAGGCTCGATAAAGGAAGATTGTATAGCGATGCCATTGGTCAAGACCGCCAGGTCGTTCCCGTCCGCACACTATCTTTGCAACGGGAAAATGATGATTGCTTCGGCAAAAAGCGATTATGAAAAGGTGGGAAACAAGCAGCCGGACGGAATAACGGGAAAAGCTGATCCGCATACCGACACAAGGGACGGCACGCCTGACCGAAAGCTGGTAAAGGATGGTGTAGCCGGAGCGATAGATGGCTGCCTTGGATCGAGACTGTCGCAAACGAGATATCAGTTCCTGCTCAAAGGAACGTCGCCGAAGAGGTACGGCCGGTTAAGGATGGACAGGAACAGTGCCACCCATCGGGAGGCTGTCATTGTCCGTCCCGGAAAGGGAAATGAGCGAAAAAGCCAGAGGGGAAAATGGCAAGAACCGGACTGGTTCGCAAAGCGGCGGTACGCCTTGCGCGAATGAGAGGTTGCTACAAAAGGTAGTGGCGCAGCCAAAAGAGAAAGTATAAAAGGGAAACGGGCAAGCCTGAAACCGGATAGAGACTCCGAGGTTCAGGCACAACCGGCTTTCATGACAAAGGTCTATGTTTCTATCATGATATTCCACTCACCATTGGAGAATATACGAAAGCTCACATATTCACTTGCCAACTCAAATGTCAGTATGCGAATATAAATTTTGTCTTTGTCTTCCAACGAACCTATTATCTCGTCAATTACTCCTTCGGGATAACGCCACCTTGAAGAAAAATCAGCGTCGATACACTCGCCGAACCAATCCACATTGCAGTCATCAAAATTTTCATTCATGAGATTTGCCATTTTTTCAAGGTCTTTCTCGTTCTCCGTGCTTGCGAAAAGGAGGTTAGTTGCATAATTTGCCATAGTTCTAAGTCTTTGAGTTTTTATTTCTCCCTCGTGTAGCATTCAGCTACTTTCGGGCTTGATTGGAATTATGTCGCCTCAAAAGGCGGCATGGCTCTTTATGCAGGGTTTCCAGACCAAATACTACCACTGCAAAGCGGAAGGTGGAGATTTTGTCGGGAACCGTCAGGCTATGACCCTACACATAAGAAAGACATGGCAAATACCTTTGCGACACAATTCCCATCAGGCAGACCGAAAGTCGATATGCGAGGATACGGAAGTACGCCCGGTACGGATGGTATGTAAATGGAATAAAAAGGGATTACTACGGAAATAGTATAAAAGGAGACGGGCAAGGCTGAAACAGATAAGTCCTGTTTCAGTCTGCTCAAGCGGCTTGTGTTTGCCGTCGTTGTCAAAATTCCGCCATCATAATGCGGTAGTCGAATACTTTGCTCCTGTCACTCGGGCGTCGTTGGCTTATCCAAAGATGATGTGCCCCGTATCCGAAAGTAAAATATTCGTCTAACGGCGTGTTTTGTCGCAACCGTTCCATGCGGTTGCGCAATGTCGCTTCATCGCTTGAAAGAAGAATTACATTGACAATTTGGAAATAGAGGTCTGTCACCTCTTCACAGTAAGGGCAAAAGCTGTGTTCAATCGTTACATTCATGGCTCTTGATTTTTATTGTACTTCGACTATATCTTCAATTCGACCGTACAGGATAGAACGCAGTGCGGTCTTGTCAATGGCGTAATACTCGGCAATATGCCCGTGCTGTTTCACGAAATACCGTTTGAGGACATCGGAGAAGTCAAAACGGTAGCCCATCAAAGCGACGCCTCTTTTGAAATATCCGCACTCTTTCACGCTTCGGGTGAGCCAGTTCTTTTCTTCCCGGCTCAACTTGTCGCCATTATCAAGGCGTTCCCGTAACTTGTAAACCTTGCTGTCTTTCAGCTCCGCCAATTCCGGCACGTCCCATTGGACGAATTTCATTGCTATCTGTTCCATCGTTCAATATTTAATCGTAAATAATCACCTCGTCTCGGTACTCGACGATTTCCTTGCCGCTGGTGAGACGGACAATAACCTTGTTGCCATAATCGCCGACAATCGTTCCCTCCGTGTACCCTTTGTAGGGGGTGAGCAGCGTGCAGGATAAACCGATAATTTCGCTTTCTTCTTCGTACATAGCCTATGATTTTGCGGTTATAACTTGATGTCCCATTTACCTTGAGAGAAGATTCTGAAGCTCACGTATTCGTTCTCAAGTTCGTGGGTCAGGATGCGGATATAGATTTTGTCTTTGGCATCCAGCGATGCTACCAGTTTGTCTATCTCTTTTTCCGGGTATTCCCAACGGGAAGAAAATTCTGCTTCTACAATGTCGCCATACCGATTGACATAACCGTTGAAATTGTCGTCCAAGAAAGCCTCTATCTTGTCGAGGTCTGTTTTGTTCTCCGTCCTTGCGTGAAAAATGTTTGTCGCACAATTCGCCATAATTCTAAAAATTTTGAGTTTTTTACTTTCCCTCTTGTCGCATTCAGCTACTTTCGGGCTTGATTGAAATTATGTCGCCTCAAAAGGTGGCATGGCTCTTTATGTAGGGTTTCCAGACCAAATACTACCTCCGCAAAGCGGAGCGTGGAGATTTTGTCGGGAACCGCCAGGCTATGACCTTGCATACAAGAAAGACATGGCAAGTACCTTTGCGACACAATTCCCATCAGGCAGACCGAAAGTCGATATGCGAGGATGTGGAAACACGTCAGGTATGAAAGGGGAACTGTGGTGTAAAAGGGATTGCAGCGAAAAGAGAAAATATGCGGCAGGCTTTTCTCTCTTTTGGCTGTACGGTCAGAATAGGAGAATGGTGCGAAACAGCACGAAAATCCAGTTTAGTTTAGTTTGTTAGCCTATATATATGCTAAACTAAATTAAACTAAATATAGGCAGGCATTTTTGGCTGCCTGTGTAGAAATGATTATCTTTGCGAAGAGTTCGCGACTTGTAGGAAATAAGGATTTGCTCCTTTCTCTTTTGGCTGCAATGATTCGTCAATGCAAGTCCGAATCTGATCCTTCAGATGTTGAAACACGAATCGGGAGAAATTACCCGAAAATGCACTCCGAAGACAAGCAAGTGCAAAAAAAGAAATAGAGTGCAAACAAAAAAACACAAAATCATTTTAATTCTCGTTTTTGTTCCTTATTTGTTTCTCAATTAAAACATACTATTTCGCAACCAGCTGATTTGCAAACAATTATATTGTTTGATTTAGATGTTTTCAGATTATTAGAAATAAGTCTTATATATTTCCATAATTCAAATGCGACCTCATTACGCAGACCCTGAGTATTCAGTAAATTACCGGTTCATGCTTCCCCTTATTGGCCCCGTCAGGATGCCTGGGACAGCTGCAAGCTGTCAGTGACATGACGCTGCTGGCCTCCTTCCCGCAGTACTTACAATAGACCTTATTCATAGTGTTATCGCAGTTAATCGAGTATAAAGGTAGTAAATTAAGCTGGAAATGCGTCAATGTAGGCCTTGATATCCCTCTCTTTCATCAGCATCGAGAAGGCTTCTCCCTGAATGTTTCCACGGCGATTGTCCGCATCGTCCCAGCCCTCCGTATGGCTTGCAAAGGCAGTCACACTGTTATACAGTTCCCAATAGGTCATGCTAGCTTTCATCTGATTCAGTGGGTATTTCTCCACATTGTAGCCGAAGTTCACGTACCTCTGAAGCTCGTCTTCAAACGGGGCAATCTCCTTCACCTGCTTGCTGTCAACCATGTATCCGGAGAGCATCTTGGAAGTCTTCGAGAGTTCGGCGAGTGATGCTCTCGTTTCCATTGCGGCAAGGGCTTTCGTCTCGAAGCGCTCGTATGCTGACTCCAGCATCTCCCGGTTGTTCGGGATGTTCAGCATCGCAGAAATCTGCGCTGTCTGGAGAGAATGAATCCTTGCCTCCTTGGTCTTGACGGTTTCGGTCTGGCCGTTGGTGCAGATAAGACGCTCGTAATACCGCCCGAGTTCTATCTGTCCGAGATTCCATGAAAGATAATAGGAGTTAACAAGGAAGTCCTCATTCGGAGCGAACTGTCTGACGATGGGATTGTTGCTATCCATATAGAGCGTCACGCCGTTGCTTATATCAAATGCCGACCGGTGGAATGTCGGAGTAAGACCAGCCTTTTCCATGAATATCTCGGCGAAGTCAAAGAAGGAATCCGAAGAAATCAGGGCGTCCTTCAGGGGAATCACACTGGTAACGGTCTTTGTTTGCTGAGTTGCTACAAGGGCCACTTTTGAGGGTTTCACGATGGAATTGGCCGTCGCGAGGTAATTCCGGAAGTCCTTAACACCGGCATCGCCGGATGCGGCCTTGACGGCCTTCTGCTGCTTGGGAGTGAGGCCTATAATTTCGTCCAGCTGCTTCGACACGTAATCCGTAGTCAAGACTTCGACCCCATCAATCTTATAGACATTCCTGCCAACGCCATCCACCTGCGACTGCGTGTCCATCTCGTCACCGAGACGGCCGACATACTGTATCTGTTCACGGTTAACCACCCTGTACGGGCTCTGAGAGTAATCTATCTTCTTACGAAGATCAGAAAGGTTCAATTGACTGTTCATATTCTGCGTTTTTCTGTTTGTTGAATACCATATCGAATTTGTCGGCGAAGCTGCGAAGGGAGTTCGCGGCAGCTGACTGGATCTTGCGGATTTGCTTGTCCTGATTGTATTTCTCTTCATCATAGAAGACATCGCCGGTAGCCCCGAGGTCATAATAGAGACGAACGCCCACGTCTCCCCTGCGGTGCTTCGTGAAGACGGCGTACCTGTCGGAATAGATGTTCTTCGGATTGTCAAGGCGAAGCTCCATCATAGCCGTGATGGCATGCTTGAGGCGGTTTGATCCGATGAACGCTCCGGTCTTTGTTACCTGCTGGATTGTCAGGAAGGTGGTGTTCGTTTTTGTGTCATTGTCAGCCTTGTTCTGACGCTTGATAAGGGACAAGAGCAGACTCTCGGCCTTCTTGAGGGTTATCTGCTCTTCCTCCTTTATGATGCCCTGAAGTTCATAGAAGGAGTCTATGGCCACCACGTCCCATCCTTTTTTCATAACCTCGTTGATGGCTTCAAGATTGTGTGTCGGGCAGTCTTCATCGAAGTTCGGCTCCACAAACAGAATGCTCAGATCCTGAAATTTCGGAAACCTCCGGACGTAGATGGCAAGGTCGATCTCATTCATTTCAGCACTGATGAAAAGGACCCTGATATGTGACTGAACTCGCCGAAGGTCAGACAGCAGGTCTAGAATGATGGTGGTCTTCCCCACTCCGGGATCTCCGATGACCATATAGTTCACCCCCTTGGGAAGTCCCTTGTATGAACACAGCAGTTCGTCCAGAACTGTACCTGTCATATAATTCTGAAACAGGTCCGGATCGAACCTTACGTCCCGCATTCTTACTATCTGTCCTATATCCATAGCCATTCTTCGTATTGGTTATGGATGCGAAGTTATAGCGCGAAATTGCCAAATAGTGGCCGAGTCTCATATTGATTGTCAGACGATAACACGGACAGTTTTTGGCATTCAAAAGCTATATATTTGCCATAGAAATACACGGCAATGACAAAATACATTCAGAACGAACAGCACTATAATGATGTCCTCGGACGCATAGCGTCAGTAAAGGAATCCCTATGGATAGGAACGGCAGACATAAAGGACCTGTATGTAAAAGTCGGGAATGATGCAACTCCATTTCTGGGAATCCTGGCAGAACTCATCAGGCGAGGTGTTGATGTAAGACTCATTCATGCAAAGGAACCGGGGCCGAATTTCCGCGAGGACTTCGACCGGTATCCGATACTGTTCACGAAGCTGAAGCGGGTGCTGTGCCCGAGGGTGCATTTCAAGATGATGGTCTTTGACTACAAGGTGGCCTATATAGGCTCCGCCAACCTTACCGGTGCCGGAATCGGAATGAAGAGTCCTTTGAAAAGAAATTTCGAGGCAGGAATACTTACGGATGAGCCGGAGCTTCTTGATGCCGCAACGGAGCAATTCGATTACGTCTGGACGGGAATCCACTGCACCAAATGCGGAAGACGGGGCCTCTGCTCGGATCCCGTCAAATAGCTCTCTGCATTATTTGTACAGTTTATACATCTGCATCACCTCATCCGCAACCATATCCCGCAGGCTCTGAGGTTCGATAACTTCCACGGCTCCCCCCTTGGAGCAGATATGCTGTACCAGATCGTATGCCGGGGACATTCTGTATTCATAATAAGTGTAGTTCTTCTCTGACTTCTCCGTCATCTTCCTCTGGGTCTTGTGAAGCGGCAGCGAGTCAAAGTACTTGACCTGATGATTGGCAACCTTCAGAATCACAGTCTCGGCAGGACCTTCCCCGTGGAAGATGCCGAAGCTGTCACGGTAATACTCATACGGTTGGAACTTCTTCGGGTACTTGAACTTTTCGTTGGTCACTTCAAGCAGGTCTATGCGGTCGAGGGCATAGGTGTGAAGGTCCTTGGGGTGAGTTCCCGGAATTCCAATGAGATACCACCTCTGCTGGAAGACCTTCAGGAAGTACGGCTGAATCCAGGTATCCTGCTTCTCGTCTGACCAGAAGCTCTTGTAGAC
>CAVKSD010000072.1:0-9962 GCA_963658905.1 Bacteroidaceae bacterium | reverse complement strand
CGCGGTTCTCACTTTCACCCGAAATCTTTGATTTCGTAGGTGAAACGAGGTTCGCTTATCCATTTAACTACGGAGACATATTGAGTTATAAGCTCTACGGTTAAATGGAAATCCGAGGCGCTCTCCTAAAGCAACCTCTGATTAAAGAGCGCTGTTAATACGAGCAGAGCGAGTATCGCGGTTCTCACTTTCACCCGAAATCTTTGATTTCGCAGGTGAAACGAGGTTCGCCTATCCATTTAACTACGGAGACATATCAAGTTTTTGCCTCGTCTGAAAGCCGAGCGAGTACTTAACTATAATACCACAAAACTATCCAAATGAGTACCCCTTTTTTATATTTTTAAAAAGTCCGCAAAAAAACATGAAAAAATAAGCCTGATACGGTTGTTCTTTTCAAAAAAATGTTGTATACTGTATTTGTTATGTTGAAAATTTAACAATCTATGAAAAACAAGAGGTAAAAGATGTATAGGGTATCAGATTTAATGCAAGAGTATAAGAAAAAACTAATTACGGCAGATGAAGCCGCGGCTATGGTCAAAAACGGAGACAGGCTCCATTTCGGACTGGGCTGCGGTTCTATTATCGATATTGACAAGGCGATTGCAAGGAGAGCAGACGAACTGCACGATATAACGGTTATCAGCACCGTGTCCATTCGCGAAAAACCATTTGAAACCTATTTGGCGACTACCAGCAACGAACAGGTTCGCTTCGCTTCTGCGCATTTCAATGTACACGACAGAAATATGAACAAGGACGGACGATGCTGGTACATTCCGATGCTTTTCTGCGAATTGCCGCTTTTCTGGGTAAATAACAATAACGAAGTTGACATTGCCATGTTTCAAGTTGCACCCATGGACGCTCACGGAAACTTCAACCTTGGACCGCAGGTTGCCGACATGTGGGGCGTTATTAAAGGCGCGAAGAAAGTCATCGTGGAAGTCAACGAAAATATGCCGATTGCCCACGGTTATCAGACACAGCTCAATCTTTACGGCATCGACTACATTGTAGAGGGCAGCAACACGCCCCTTGCGGAGCTTCCTGCAAAGGAGCCTTCTGCGACGGACAAAAAAATTGCAGCCCACGTTGTGGAAAAAATCAGGAGCCACAGCACGCTCCAGCTGGGAATTGGAAGTCTGCCGCTTTGCATAGGCCAGATGATCGCAGAGTCGGATCTGCGCAATATCAACGCCCACACGGAAATGTTCACAGACGCCTATGTAGACCTTTTCGAGGCCGGAAAACTTACGGGAAATAAGCCTATCGACAAGGGCAAAGCGGTCTATACCTTTGCGGGAGGCAGCAAGCGACTTTATGATTTCATCGACGACAATCCGATTTGCTGCAACGCACCGGTGGACTATGTAAACAATATCGCTACAATAGCCCAGATTCCAAACTTTATTTCCGTCAACAGCTGCATTCAGGTTGACCTTTACGGGCAGGTTTGCTCGGAGTCTGCGGGACATCAGCAGATAAGCGGAACCGGCGGGCAGCTCGACTTCGTGCTGGGTGCATATCAGTCAAGAGGCGGAGAAAGCTTCCTTTGCACGCCGTCAACGAGAACTCGCAAGGACGGAAAGCTGGAATCGCTGATTTCGCCGGTATTGCCAAAGGGCGCAATCGTTACCACACCGAGAATGGCTACAAACCACATCGTAACGGAATACGGAGACGTTGACCTGAAGGGAAAATCCACATGGGAAAGAGCAGAGCTTCTCATAAGCATCGCCCATCCTGACTTCAGAGACGACCTCATCAAGGAGGCCGAAAAGATGGGCATCTGGAAAAATTCCAGCAAATGCCTGTAGGACGCGAGAATCTCATACGTTTTCTCAAAATAAAGAGCAAAGTCGGCGGACAGAACTTCGTACCGGATGCCTCAAATGCGAGGCTGCGATTTCTTTCGAAATCGCAATACGGCTCTGCTGCCGACTTTGCTTTATGGAGATTGTATATCATATCATATATCAATATCTGTGATTTGCTGCGCCCCAAAGGCTAGTTATTAATCGTCCCACTCATCGTCCCAATCGCCATCGCCAAAGTCATCGTTTCTTTCGATGTCTTTGCTGCGGATTGTGCCGTCTGCGGCGCTTATTTCGTATTCATATTCCTTGTCCTGGGTGAAAAATTCAATCTCGTAAACTCTCACGCCGTCTTCTCGATCCAGCTTTGCCTTTGTGAAAGTCACGGAGGAGGCGGAAAGTCCCGCGTCGGAAAGTGCTATGGATTTAGCCTTGTCAACGCCTATATAACTTGAGGAGGTGCTGCCTGAGGTGCTGGCAGAGGTTGAGCCTTCGCTCGCAGCCGATGCGCTAGGCTTGGTTTCGGTTTTTGCAGCTTGCGCGCTTTCGGAATTTTGAGTCTGCGTCTGATCGGATTTTTCGGCAGCGGCTTTTTCGGAACTTGCCCCATCGGAGTTTTCAAGGGCGGAATTTCCATCGGCGGAGTCTGCGAGCTCATCTCTGTCAGCCTCGATGATTTTTCCGTTAGAAGCTTTCACAACATACTCATATTTGTAGTCTCCGGCGACGAAGCTGACTTCGTAGACCGAAGCCCCGTCCTCTGTGTCATAGTGGGCGGTGAGATTTGTGACTTCCTCGGATTTGAAGCCGGCGTCTGCCAAAGCGACGTTTACGCCCTTGTCCATGCCTATTGTCTGGTTTTCATTGATTCCGGCATTGACCCTGATCGCCCCAAAGGCACAAAGCCCGATGATGATGACCGCACAAATGGCGAAGCCCGCGATCTTTGCCGGAGAGTTTAATACGGTTGTAATCTTTTTCATAATATACCCCTTTCAGCTAAATGCATTTTCATGTTTCTTATGAGCCTATTATACGGAGCAAAGATTAAAGAAAAATTAAAGCTTCAAAATAAAATAAAAAGCCAAATAAATTAAAATTTTAAAATGAATTCGCTGCCTTCGCCCAGAGTGCTATGTACCTCGATCTCCATATCAAGAATCCCGGCGATTTCTTTTACAAGGGAAAGCCCCAGCCCCACGCCGCTACCTGCGCCTTCCGAACATCTGGCGGAGTCCTCCTGATAGAACCGCTCCCAGATTTTCCTCAGGTTTTCATTTGAAATTCCAATCCCATCGTCTTTTACCGATATGATGATTTGATCTGCCACGCGGCGCAGACCCACCCAAATATGCCCCTTTTCTTTGCCATATTTATATGCATTCGAAATCAGATTATTCAGGCAGCAGGCAAGCAGGCTGCGGTCGGTGTCCGCGTAGATTTGCGGCTCAATTTCGCTATGAAGCTCGATGCCCTTCTGAGGGATCATGCTCTGCTCGGCACAGATCTCGCTCGTCAAATCGCTCACGCAGAGATTTTCCCTGCTCACGGATTCTGTGCCCTGAGAAAGGCGGGTAAAGAAAAGGAGCTGAGAAATGATATCACCCATCTTATTTCCCTGCCGCTCGATAACCTCGATAGCCTCTCGAAATTCCTCGGGAGTTTCGCAAAACTCGAGCGCGTACTCCGCCTGTGCAAGTATCACAGAAACAGGAGTCCGCAGCTCATGCGAGGCGTCCGAGGCGAATTGCTTTTCTGCATCAAAGTTCTTTTCGAGCCTTGCGAACATCTCATTGAAGGAATCGCAGAGCATGTGAATTTCGTCGTTCCCCTCGCCGATATCAAGGCGCTTGGAAAGGTCGTTTCCGCGTCCGATCTCCTCCGCATCTCTTGCAATCTGCTCGATAGGAAGAAAGGACCTGCGGGTGATTACATATCCGCCCAGAATTGCAAGCAGCGCCAGCGCAGGAAGCAGCCAGAAAGAAAGCCGCACTATGTTATATAGAACGTTGATTCCCTCGTTTTGCGAAACCACGCCCCGAAGCCAAAGCCCTTCCATCCCCTCGGCAGTCAGGGCTTTGTCAAAAACATAAAAAGTTTCCCCCTTGTACTCTGCCTTGCCGATTTTCACAAAATCCTCGGCAGCAAAGGAGGAAAGTTTGATAGGCATATTTCCATAGAGAAGGTTCCCCTCGGAGTCATAAAGAGCGGTGGAAATCCCCTCATAAACATCGCAAAAGTCATCGTCGATTTCCAGCCACCCATCGCCATACTCGATGAACTGATCGCCCGCTTCCGCTTCTGTGTTGCGAAGGCTGTTCAGATATTCGATTTCGTCCACATTGGATGAAACTATGTTATAGAGGCGCTCCCTTATGCTTTCGTTCAAAACGGAGCTTGCGATTTCAAAGGTCATCGCCGAAATGAAGAGGACGATGATAGCAAGCATTGCGGAGAACCACAAGATTATTTTTTTCTGGATGGAAAGCTGTTTCACTCGCAGGCTCCTTTCTGCGCGACGTCTTGCTGAACCCCGCCGCTGTGCAGCGCCGCATTCTGCGCGCCGCGTTGCTGCGCCTCATTGCTCTGTGATGCATCCTTTTGCGGCGCATCCTTGTGGGGAGCCTCTGATTTCAGCACATAACCGGCTCCCCGGACGGTGTGAATCAATTTTTCCTCAAAAGGCTCATCAATTTTTTTCCGGAGATAACGAATGTATACATCAACGGCGTTGGTGCCGCCCTCGTAGTCAAAATTCCAAAGATTGTTTTCGATATTTTCACGGGAAAGCACGACGCCCTTGTTTCGCAAAAGATATTCAAGCAGCGAATATTCCTTTGCGGAAAGCTTTATTTCGGTTCCGCCCCGACTTACGCTACGGCTTCTTGTGTCCAGTGTAAGATCTGAAATATTGTAAACGGGAGTGTTCGACTGCGGGGTTTTGCGGGTCAGCGCCCGAACCCTTGCCATCAGTTCCTCAAAGGAAAAGGGTTTTACGAGATAGTCGTTTGCACCCGCATCGAGCCCCGACACCCGGTCGGAAACAGAATCTCGCGCCGTAAGGAAAAGAACCGGTGTATAATTTCCGGCTTTTCTCATTTCTTCCACCACGGAAATCCCATCGAGCCGCGGCATATTGATATCAAGTATCGCTCCGTCGTAAGCTCCGGCAGAGAGAAAATCCAAGGCTTCCTCCCCGTCGAAGCAGGAATCTGTCGAGTACCCCTCGGCGGTGAGTTTTTTTGTCAGGATTCGGTTTAAATCCCTTTGGTCTTCCGCAATCAAAATCCGCATAATTTTCACCTATTTCAGGAGTTCTTCGATTTCGGCTTTTTCTCTGTAGCCGATGGCTGTCTGAACGAGCTGGCCATTCTTAAAAATCAACAGGGTCGGAATGCTCATCACGCCGTATCTGATGGAAAGTTCCCCCTGCTCGTCAACGTTGACTTTGCAGACTTTGATGTCGGATCGTTCATTTGCGATTTCTTCGATTATAGGGGCAATCATCTTGCATGGACCGCACCACGACGCCCAGAAATCCACCAGAACCGTCTTGTCCGCCTTTAATACTTCGCTTTCAAAATTTTCTTTTGTTATGTTAGTAATCATAATACCCTCCAAATCCAAATGTAGTATACTTAATAATATACCCTGTTTTTCTCTTTTGCAAATAAAGAATAACAGGGTAAGATTAAAATTTTATTAAAGCTCTATTGAAGATTAGAGAATTTCGCCGCCCGTGGAAATCGTAACCACGTTCCAGGGGATAAACTTGCCACTGTTTTGGAGGGCCGTCTTTGCAGCAAACTCGATTCCGCCGCAGCAAGGAACTTCCATGCGCACAATGGTCAGGCTCCTTATATCATTTTCGGATATGATTGCCTGGAGCTTTTCGGTGTAGTCGATCATGTCAAGCTTCGGACAGCCGATGAGGGTCACCCGGTTTTTGATAAAGTCTCGGTGGAAATTCGCATAGGCATAAGCCGTGCAGTCTGCCGCAACCAGAAGATTTGCACCGTCAAAATAAGGGGCGTTTATAGGCGCCAGCTTTATCTGAACAGGCCAGTTCGAAAGCTGAGACTGCATGCAGGCAGGCTCCGAAACGCCCATAGGAGCAACGCCCCGATGTTCGATTTTCATTGCTCGGCTTCCCGGACAGCCGTGAAATTCTGCATGAGGAGCAGCTGCATTTGCACCTGCCGCCTTCTTCTTTTCCATATTTGCCTTAACGGCCGCCTCGTCGTAAGGAAGAGTATCCTTTTCGATGAAAGAAATCGCATTTGTAGGGCAGGTCGGCAGACAGTCGCCGAGTCCGTCACAATAATCGTCTCTGAGCAGGCTCGCCTTGCCGTCAACCATTCCTATCGCGCCCTCGTGGCAAGCCTCTGCGCAAAGTCCGCAGCCGTTACATTTTTCCTTATCAATCTCAATTATCCTTCTTTTCATGTGTATACCTCCAAAATTTCATATAAAAAATTAGTTTTGCCTGATTTATTTTCCGTTGTGAGTTTAATATAATACGATTCTACAACGAAATATGTTGTTTTGACAACAAAAAACAAAAAAATTATTTAAATTATGGATTTTTGCAGGGAAAGCGTGTATGATTGTGCATATTGCAGCAGAATGTGCAGAGAAAATCGAAAGAAAGGGCAATGGAGAGAATATGACAGCGTTTTTTCTGGCTCCGGTATACATTGTAGTAAACATTTATATATTCATCCGTATTACGGGCTGGCTGAAGACCGGATTTCCGACTCTCGGAACCCGGAAAGGCACGGCACTTTCCATAGCTGTGTATTCTTTTTTTGCGCTTTCCTTTCTGATTGCGTTTCTGATGCCCGCAGGCGCCCCGCAGCGCATTATGAAGCTGCTGGGAAATTACTGGCTCGGCGTGCTTCTTTATATGATTTTTGTGATAGTGGTCGCCGATATCCTGCGGCTTGTGCTGCTTCACATTCTGCATATCGAAAGAGAAAAACTTTGCAACCCCAAAATGCGAAGGATTGCCGGGCGCATATGTGCCGGGTTAATCTTAACCGTTTCGGTCTGCGGAGTGATAAACGCCGGGATAGTCAGAACAACCCCTTACGAAATTACGGTGAACAAGGAAGCCGGGGAGTTTGAATCCATAAAGGTTGTTTTGGTAGCGGATTTACATCTGGGATATAACATCGGCGTAAGGCAGATGGAAAAAATGGCAGAAAAAATTAACGAACAGGACGCGGATCTGGTGGTAATTGCCGGAGATATCTTTGACAACGAATGGGCGGCGGTGGAGGACCCCGAAAAGCTCACAGAAATTTTCAGGGGAATAAAATCAAAATACGGTGTCTATGCCTGCTACGGAAATCATGACATAGAAGAACCGATTTTGGCAGGGTTTACGTTCGGAAGCGACGATAACAAATCCAGCCATGCAAAGATGGACGCATTTCTTGATCGCAGCGGGATTCGGCTTCTGCGGGACGAGGGGGTTTTGGTGGAGGATAGTTTTTACTTATATGGCAGACCGGACGCCCTTAGATCAGGAGGCGAAAGGCTGAACGCTTCTCAAATTACGGAAACAATGGATAAGGGAAAGCCAATTATCGTCATAGACCATCAGCCGAGGGAGCTGAAAGAACTTGCCAAGGCAGGGGTTGACGTGGATCTTTGCGGGCATACCCACGACGGACAGATTTTTCCCGGCAATCTGCTCATGCGGGTTTTATGGAAAAACTCCTATGGCTATATGAAAGTGGGGAATATGCAAAATATCGTTACATCCGGAGTCGGACTGTTCGGTCCCAACATGCGGGTGGCAACAAAGGCGGAAATCTGCCCGATTACGATAAATTTCAAGGCTTAACGGAGTCAATCCCTCTGTTTGCAAGGGCATCCGCAAGATTGTTCATTTCGGTGATGTATTTAAAATCCTCAAAGGAAAATCCGGCACCGTTCCACAGGAGAAATTTCTCATACAGGGCGTCAAAATTCGTATTTTTGCTGTTTAGGTTCACATGGCCTTTCACCCGGAAAAACTCCGCCTCGTGCTGACGGACCAAGGAAAGAAGTTCTTTCCAAAGCTCTTGATTCTCAACGGATTTTTTCGCAGCGTTTCTCCAGCGATTTTTCTCCCAGGATTCGTACCACTTTTCCCGAAAACAGTTCGCCACATAAGAACTGTCCGTAAAGATCTGAATCCGCTGATTTGGTGATTTCAAGGCTTTCAGGGCTTCGATGACCGCAGTAAGCTCCATGCGGTTATTCGTGGTGTTAATTTGCCCGCCGAAAAGCTCTTTCTTATGCTCCCCGTATTCGAGAATCGCTCCCCAGCCTCCGACGTTTTCTGCCGATTGATTTCCGGAGCAAGCCCCGTCCGTGTATATTCTTAAAATTGCCATTTCAACCTCCCGCAAAACTGTGTCAACCATATTACGCCATAAATGCGAAGCTTTTATGGCGTAATCCGCCATGTGCCTTTTTGCTCGCATAGCGCCATCAAAGAGCAAATATATGGCACGGCGATACAATCTATAATATCCACAAGCGCAAGCATTCATAGTGGATATTATACCCTATTTTTGGGAATTTTACAACGAAAAGAATTTGTGATAGAATAGCATGACTGAAAGGACATGACTGAAATTATACGGAGAAAAACATGAATTTATCAATTTGTTCTTTTGCTAGCAGCAGTTCTGGCAACTCATATTTAATAAAAAGTGACGAAACGGCGATTTTGGTGGACGCAGGGGTCAGCGCAAAGGCGATAGACGCGGCGCTGGCAACCCAGGGGCTCGGGTACGAGGATTTGGGCGCAATATGCGTGACCCACGAGCATATAGACCACATCAAATGCCTGCACACACTGATGAAGAGAAGACCCTTTAGGAATCCGGTGTTTGCAAGCGGAGGAACGAGAGATGCGGCACTGGAAAAGACCTCGGCGATTTCTGCCGCAGGCTTTGAAAGGGTGCAAGGCGGAGATATATTTACAATTAAGGACATAAAGATCACGACTTTCGGGCTTTCCCACGACGCCGCGGAGCCTGTTGGATATTCATTTGAAAAAAACGGGCGGAAAATTGCAATCGTAACCGACACGGGCTGCATGACGGAGGATATTTTCCGGGCAATAAAGGGGGCGGATGCGCTGGTCATCGAAGCGAACCACGAAAAAAATCTCCTGCTCTACGGCAGATATCCCTACTCCCTCAAGCGGCGGATTCTTAGCGATGTGGGGCATCTGTCAAACGAAGATTGCGGCGGCGCTCTTTGCAGATTTCTCAGGGAAATTGACGGAGAGAAAGTTCCTCGGGTGGTTCTCGCGCATCTCAGCTCCGAAAACAACACGCCGACCCAGGCGCTCCTTACGGTACGCAATATTTTGGAGGAAAATGATTTTTGCGCAGGAAGAGATTTTGTGCTTTCGGTAGCGCCGAAGGCTGAAGTTGGAGAGATTATACAGGCACAGAAAACAGGTGAGAAATGAACATCCAGATTATATGTATAGGAAAACTTAAAGAAAAATACTGGAGCGAGGCGGCAAGCGAGTACATGAAGCGGCTTTCGCGGTATTGCAACGTCGAAATCACGGAACTGAAAGAGGCGAGACTTCCGGCAAACGCTTCTGCGGCGGATGAGGAAAACGTCAAAATTGAAGAGGGACATTCGATCCTTCGTGCTATTAAGGACGACACCTTCGTGATAACCCTTGAAATCCTCGGGAAACAGCTTTCCTCAACGGAACTTGCGGGCAAAATCGAAGAACTTTCGCTGGGCGGGAAGAGCAATATTGCCTTTGTCATAGGCGGCAGCCTCGGACTCAGCGAAGAAGTAAGCAAGAGATCAAACTTCAAGCTGTCCTTCTCAAAGATGACTTTCCCCCACCAGATGATGCGAGTGGTGCTGCTGGAACAGATTTACCGCAGCTTCAAGATAATAAAACACGAAACCTATCATAAATAAAATAACGCAGAATGCTAAGAAAGCGAAAAACGGGCATAAACATTGAAATATAAGTGTTTATGCCTTTTCGTTTTTGAAATTGCTTTTCTGCGTCTGTCGTCGAGCTTTTTGGCAAAACCCAAAGAAAATTCATTGATAGTGTAAAATAGTTGTGGAGTTTTTAAGAAAAGAAAATAGAGATTAACTCCA
>CAVKSD010000071.1:0-10079 GCA_963658905.1 Bacteroidaceae bacterium | reverse complement strand
TCCCATTCCTTATTCTCAAATTTAGAGATACTGAGGATCTCTCTTGCCTCCGCAGGCGTTGCAACCTCCAGCCCTGCAGCTTTGATAAGGTCGGCTGCCTGCTTTACGAACTGGGCGTTTGATTCTGCAATTTGTCCTTTCTTGAAGTAAATGTTATCTTCGATTCCCACGCGAACATGGCCGCCAAGGGCCAGTGATGTCATTATGATAGGCACATGAGCCGCGCCCATGCCGTTTGCCGAGAAAGTCGAGCCTTCCGGAAGCTGTCTTACAAGATAGCAGAGGTTTTCAGGCGTTGCAGGCATACCGGAAGCCGCGCCCAATATAAATGCAAAGTGTGCCGGTGCTTTCAGGACACCTGTGCTGAGATAGTGCTTTGCCGTGTCGATCATTCCCATGTCGAAAATCTCAATTTCCGGCTTTACTCCGAGTTCGTTGTACGCAGCACCTAATTTTTCCAGGAATTTAGGGTTGTTTTCAAAAATCGTCTTGTGCATCCAGTTTAATGTGCCGCAGTCATAGGTCCCCAGCTCCGATTTTACATGATAAAACGGTGCGATTCTTTTTTCGTCCGGAGCGATGTCTGTAAATGAATGTTCCCCCGATGACGTCATGTTTATAATTATGTCAGGATGCTTCTCCCTAATCGGATTGATGATTTCCGCAAAGCGGTTGGGATCGCAGGTCGGCATTCCCTCATCGTTTCTTGCGTGAATGTGAAGTACCGATGCTCCCTCGGCAATTGCTGCCTCAGCAGATTCGTGAATTTCCTGCGGGGTGATAGGTAAATTCGGATTATTATGTTTCTGTCCCCAGTTTCCTGTAAGTGCGCATGTAATGATTCTCTTGCTGTTCATTTTTCTCCTCTTTTCTCTCTTTGACTGTGAAAGTCGTCCTTAGATATAACTTAACAAAGCGATGAGGCTTCAGCACGCAATGCGGAGAGCCTCAATTCGGCATCTATTCGGTTTTAAGCCCTTTGCCCTCTAAAAGCAAAATGGGAATAGCGACGGCTCAGTATCGTCCTCGATCTGCTCTTCGATATAGTCAAATCCAAAAATCATGCGGTGAGCCAGCGTTTCTCCCGCTTCCAATGCAATGTCGTCTTTTTCGCTGCAAATCACGGAAAGCACGCCCGCTGCTGTCTCTTCCGTTTTGGCCTGTGAAAGCGTTGAATATACTGAAATTCTCAGTTTGCTTTTCTCATCTGAAAGTTCGATCATCGGCTTCATTTTTTCATCCGCACAGATAAAGGAATCGTTAAAATCAATCGGAGCAAAGGTCAGATCCTTGTATTCGCTATCCTCAACCTTGACCTGCTCTCCCGATTCTCTCAGAACCGTCGGGCAAAAGCTACGAAGCAAGAATGTCCTCTCACTACTTGCTAAATCCAGCTTTGTTGCAAATTTAAAATTTGTCTTGTCCTTTGGGGTAATAAAATAGTCAATAATCAAACGGTTCAAATTTACCCACATAACATTCATGCCGATACGCAAATCCGTTCCGGCAGCGTTTTCCTCCGCTGGCAACCCACAAGTCAAAAGGACGTTGTTTTCGCCCTCTTCAGCGATATCCCAAACCTTGCCTGAAAGTAACCTGCCAAATTCTCCGCCTAAAAGCGTTCCCTGTTGATAAGTTGATGCCTTGTTTTGATTCGGCGAAATGTTCTCCATAATTCCATCCAGCTTATGAATATGAATTCCGGAAACCGCGCCGCCGAGATTTGTCAGCTCAACATAGTCCCCCGTTTGATTAGGAATCGTAAAACGATAAACGGATTCTTTACCTTGGTCTTGCTTCAGAATTTCTTTTTTTATTGACATAATACACCGCCTTAAAATTTTATTTTGAATTATAGAGAGCAAAAAGTATGCCAAATTTTCAGACGAGTATCCGAGCAAGGTGCATTATTTGATGGCACGGATTTTGCTTATTACTTTCTGTGTAGTTAAACTATTACAAAACGAGCAAACACTGATTTTTGAAAGGAGAACAAAATGGCTAAAATTATGTATGGCAATTATAATGACTTGCCGTGGATGCCTAATCACAAGAAAGATGTAGACGGAAAGGTAATGTGTTACATGAAATGCTTTGCAATGGAAGCAGCAAACCTGCATATGTGCATGGGTAAGATGTATAACGGTATGCCGATTGGCCCGCACACCCATCCTAACGAGCAGATTGCAACGGTTGTAAAGGGTGAATGTGACTATTGGGTAAACGGTGTTCCTTATCGTCTTTCGTCGGGTTGCTGGGTAAATGTACCGCCTCACTATGTTCATTATGCGCAGGTTTATCGTTCGCAGGGTCCTTGCTATCAGTTGGATATCATGTCACCGAGACGTTCTTCCAGCTGCGAAGAATACATCGCATGGCTCAAGGAAGAGCATGACATTGATTGGAACGCAGGCGGAATTGAGGTTCCTGATTTAACAGAACCGCAAGACAAAAACGCAGAAGTTCGCGCATAATATCACCGGGTTTAAGATTTATTTTCAAATTATCGAGTCAAATTTGACTTGATAGCCATTATGGAATTTTAATCTCCGAAATTCCATCAATCTTCAACATAACGAAAAAATCCATCAAAACCAAGTTTCGATGGATTTTTTCGTTTCGGAGCGAAGCCGGCGTATGCAGGACGCCGGCTTCGCCTTCCTTTTCTGTATGTTGCTATGCAAAGGTAATCACTGTGCCTGTTTTGCCCTCCAAGGCGTCGATTGCCTTGTCGAGAGATGTGATAATCGCCTTTTTGTCAGGATTTGCACGAACAAATTTCATTGCCGCCTGCACCTTAGGAAGCATGGAACCAGGTGCGAACTGGCCCTCATCGCAGTATCTTGCTGCGTCTGAAAGTGTGAGCTTTGCTAGATTCTCCTGATTCGGTTTGTTGAAATTGATGGCAACTTTTTCTACTTCCGTGAGAATCATCAACGTATCTGCCCCAACTTCCTCTGCCAGAAGTTCTGCCGCAAAGTCCTTGTCGATTACCGCCGCAACGCCCTCCAAGGTACCGTCGGGATTTTCCACTACCGGTATTCCGCCGCCGCCGCAGGCGATAACTATGGTAGAATCCCAAAGCTGTTTGATTGCGCTGATTTCAACGATTTTGCGTGGAAGCGGCGAAGCTACAACCCGTCTCCAGCCTCTGCCTGCGTCCTCTTTCATGGCATAGCCTTTTTCCGCTTCGAGGGCTTTGGCTTCTTCCTCTGAGTAGAAAGGTCCGATAGGCTTTGTCGGGTTGGTGAAGGCAGGGTCACTCTTTTCGACGATCATCTGGGTCGCGATGGTAACCACCGGAATATTCTTGTTCAGGCGGCTGAGAGCGTATTTAAGCGCCTGCTGGATATGATATCCGATATATCCCTGGGACATTGCGCCGCAAACGTCGAAAGGCATTGCCGGTGTTACGTTCTTTGCGGTTTCCGAAGCAAGAAGGATTCTTCCAACCTGCGGGCCGTTTCCGTGAACCACCGCAACTTCATAGCCCTTATCCGATAATTCTGCGATTCTCGCGCAGGTGTTTTTTACTACAGCAAGCTGCGCTTCAGCCGTAGGCTCCGCCTTGCCGGACTGCAAAGCGTTCCCGCCGAGGGCGACAACAATTTTTTCTGCCATTTTATATCTCCTTATAATTTTTCTTCCATTCCATTTATAGCTTTGCATCTGCCGTTTTAGCCAACAGATTTTACAGATCCTCTCTGTTAACCGGGCAGGACATGCAGCGTGGGCCGCCTCTGCCCCTTGAAAGTTCCGCGGACGGAACGGTGAGAACCTTTATTCCCTTTTGGTCGAGGAGTTCGTTAGTTACATAGTTTCTTTCGTAGGTCACAACCGTTCCCGGCGCAATGCACAGGGTGTTTGAACCGTCGTTCCACTGCTCCCTCTGGGCTGCAAGCAAATCTCCGCCGCCGCAACGGATAAGATCTACCGCAGGAACTTTGAGTTCCAGTGCAAGAATCTTGTGGAGTTCGTCTTTGAGTGCGTTGAATTTCAGCTCGCCTTTGCCGTCCAGTGTGATCTCGTAAACGCCGAGAGGCCCCTCGATTTCAGGGTGGATGGTGAATTTATCGTAGTCAACCATTGTGAATACCGTGTCAAGGTGCATAAAGGCTCTCGACTTTGGAATATCAAAGGCAAGAACTTTCTTGAAATCGCCGCCCTGCAAAAGGTTTCTTGCAAAGTGTTCCAGACCCGAAATCGTGGTTCTCTGGGAAAGTCCCACCGCAACGATGTCCTTTGAAAGCACCAGCACGTCGCCTCCCTCGATGGAATACGTGTCGGTAAGATCGTACCACTGCTTGTTTTCTTCGGTGGCGAAATCGCGATTGTACTTATATATATAGCGCAAAATCAGGGATTCCCGTCTTCTTGCGTCGGTGTGCATATGGTGGATGTTGATTCCCTCTCCTACGCAGGCTCCCGGATCCCGTGTAAAGTAAAGGTTCGGCATCGGGTCGGACACGAAAGGATAATCGTCGCTAACAAGGTCCATCAGCGATGTTGCGTCCTTTGTCTTTACTTCTTCGCGCCTGATACCTGCGATCACCTTCGTTACCATTTCCGCCGGAGCCATGTCCAAAAGGTAAGTGGTCATGGCGCTCCTAAGTCCCTTGGAGTTGATTTTGCTGAGGTTCAGAAATTCGTTGACGAACTGGATCTGAATTTCCGGGTTTGCCATTGCCTTAGCAGCCTCCGTCACGTAGTAAACCACTTCCACGCCGTTTTCTCTGAGAGTCTCGGCAAATTTGTCGTGTTCTTCCTGCGCAACTTTAAGGTAAGGAATGTCGTCAAAGAGCAGTCTCTCAATTGTGGCGGGAGTCAGGGCTTCCAGCTCCGCCCCCGGTCTGTGGAGCAATACCTTGTTTAATTTTCCTATTTCGGAAAAATTATGGATTCCGGTATACATTTTTTTCTCCTTTCAACTGCCAATGCAGGGCACTAGCCAATAGTTGCAACCATTACGGCTTTGATCGTATGCATTCTGTTTTCCGCTTCGTCGAAAACTTTGGAATGTCTTGATAAAAATACCTCGTCGGTTACTTCGCGGATGTCGTAGCCAAGTTCTTTCTGTTCTGCTGCCATTGTGGTGTCGAAATCGTGGAAGGACGGCAAGCAGTGCAGGAAAATAACGTCGTCGTTTTCCGTCTTGTCCAGCATTTCCTTTGTAACCTTAAATGGGGTAAGCATTCTTACTCTCTCAGGAATCTGATCTTCTTCACCCATTGAAGCCCAAATGTCTGTGTAAAGAACGTCCGCACCCTTGAGGCAGGCTTCGTCTGAGGATACTTCGATAACCGCCCCTGTGTATTTGGCAACCTCTCTTGCTCTCTTGATTACGTCCTGGTCTATCTGGTCTGCCAGTTCCTTTGGTCCGTATGCCACAAAGTGCATTCCCATCTTTGCGCAGCCGTACATCCATGCGTAAGCCATGTTGTTTCTGATGTCTCCGCAGAATACGACTTTGACCTTGCTAAGAGGCTTTGCAACGTGTTCTTCGATGGTAAGCATATCCGCAAGGATCTGGGTCGGGTGGTCAACGTCGGTCAAACCGTTCCATACAGGCACTCCTGCGTTTTTTGCAAGTTCTTCCACAACGGACTGCTTATATCCTCTGTATTCGATGCCGTCGTAGAATCTGCCAAGAACCTTTGCCGTATCTGCGATGGTTTCTTTTTTGCCCATCTGGGAGCTTTTGCTGTCGAGGAAAGTTACGTGTGCCCCCTCATCAAGGGCCGCAACTTCAAAGGCGCATCTTGTTCTTGTGGAAGTCTTTTCGAACAAAAGCACAATATTCTTTCCTTTTAAGACTTCATTATGAATGCCCGCTCTTTTTTTCGCTTTCAAGTCGTGAGCCAGATCCAGCATATATCTGATTTCTTCCGGTGTAAAATCCATCAATGTCAAGAAATTTCTTCCCTTTAAGTTTACTGCCATTTTCAAATCTCCTTTTCGTTTTTAATATTTTTTATAAATTTTAATAATTTTGTATACGTGTCTTTTGCCCGCGTTTTTCTATCTAAAATTTTACTATACAGCGTATTTTTTGAAAGTACCGGGCGCAGTTATTTTTTGTGTACCAGCAAGGCGCATTGCCCCGCTATTTTTGTGCGTTGCGGTTTTTGCTTCCGACCTTTGCAATCTCGGCTAAAAGAGTGTTCCGCAAAATTTCAAGCCCTTTTTCTATGCGTTCTTCCGTCTCGAAGGAGTAATTGATGCGGATATGATCCCGCCCGCCGTTTTTATGTGGAAAAAACACATAGCCAGGAATAATGGCAAGTCCCCGTTTGTAGGCGGCGCTTGCAAATTCCTTGCTGTCTATCCCCTGCGGCAGGGCGCACCAGATATACGCGCCCCCTCCGGGTCTTTTGTAGCTGATTCCCAGATCTTGCATTTCGTCAAGCCCGCGACACAGGATTTCCTGCTTTCTTGCGTAGTTTTCCCTAAACGCCTCTAATATACTATAATAACTTCCGTCTGCCAGATATTTTGCCAGCAATTTCTGGGAAGTCCAGTCCACCGCCATCATTCTTACGGATACCAGATAGCTCAGGCTCTCTATGAGCTGCTTGTCTGCCACCACGAAAGCCAGCGAAAGCCCCGGCAGGAACGAAAGGGAAAAGGAATAGACGTAAATGACGTTTCCCGCCCTGTCAAAAGCCTTTATCGGGGGCATTTTTTCTCCGCCGTAGACCAGTTCCGATGCCGCGTCTTCTTCGATAATCGGAATGCGATATTTGTTTGAAATTTCAAGGATTTTTTTGCGGCGCTCCGTTGGCAGAATCGCTCCCGTAGGGTCGTTGAAGCTGGAATTTACATAAATAAGTCTCGGCTTTTTCCGAACTACCGCCCCGTAGAGAGCCTCGCAGTCCATTCCCTCATCGTCGATGGGAACCGTAACGATATCGGCTCCTGCAAGCTCCATGGCCCTGTAAGCGTCGGGGGACACCGCTTCTTCCATGATTACGGAGTCTCCGGGTTTTACAAGGAGGGTCACCAGAAAGTCAAGAGCCTGGTTCGTTTCGCTCAGGATCTGAATTTCTCCCGCAGTCGCCTTGATTCCCTTTGCGCTTAGAAAGGAAACCAGCTGCTGGCGCAGGATCTTGTCCCCTTTGTAGGGGCTGTAAAAATACTGGGTCTTGCCCTCCTCAGAAACCATTGCCGCAATGTCTTCTGCAAGTTTTTTCTTGTCGTATATTCCGGGGCATGAGATGCCGCTTCCCATGGAGATTTTTTCTCTGTCACCGAAGCGCTGAAAAAGGTCGTCAAAGGTGATTTCCATGTCCAGATATTTCTCGTTTATTTCCGCCTGCCAGTTTACCTTTTTTGCCTTTTCGCTCCGGAGGCTCTGTTTCTCGCCTTGCTTCTGCTGCGGGTGCTTTTCCGCTATCTGCGGCATGGCGACTATGTATCCCACTCCTTGCCTTGCCTCGATCAGCTCCTCCGCCTTAAGCTCGTTGTAGGCCTTTATGACGGTGTTTCTGTGGACGCCGAGAATCTTTGCGTTTGCCCGCTCCGAGGGGAGAGTGCTTCCCTCCGCCAACTCCCCCGAAAGAATCATTCTTCTGATCTGATCTACGATCTGCCTGTAAATCGGGATTTTCGAGTCGGGGTTTATCCTGATGTTCATACCTTTTCTCCGTGAAACTGATAGTAGCAAACCTCAAGTCTGCCGTTATAAAGCTTTCTGCGCCTGTTTGCGCTTCTTCCCAGCACCTTTTCTATGGATTTGTCCGCGGTGACCACGAAAAGCGACCATGTGGGATTTTCCGCAAAAAATTCCCGATATGCTCTGTAAATCTTCTCGATGCCCTGTCTGTCGCCGATTCGCTCGCCATACGGTGGATTTGTTATCATGACTCCACTTTTGCTCTTTGTTCGCATGGCTGAAATGTCTGCGGTTGCAAAGCGTATGCAGTCGTCCACTCCTGCTGCCTCGGCGTTAGCCTTTGCTGCGGCTATGGCGCTTGGGTTTATGTCAAGCCCGAAAATCTTCGGCTTGCATTCGTTATCTATCGCCTCAAACGCCGCCTTGCGCTCCTCTTTCCAAAGATTTTCCGGTATCGCCTCCCATTCTTCGCTTACGAAGCTTCGGCTTATTCCGGGGGCGATGTTTCTGGCAATCAGCGCCGCTTCGATGGGAATTGTTCCCGAACCGCAGCAGGGGTCCGATAGGATTCTGTCTTTGTTCCAGAAAGAAAGCTGTATCATAGCTGCCGCAAGGGTTTCCTTGATGGGCGCCTCCACGCTGTGGGTTCTATAGCCCCGTTTGTGAAGTCCCGGTCCCGTGGTGTCAAGGGTCACGGTTACTCTGTCTTTGAGCAGCGTAATCTTTATGTCATACACCGCCCCGGTTTTCTTGAAATAGTCCACCATGTAAAACTCTTTAAGACGCTCCACTACAGCCTTTTCTGCTACCGATTGACAAGCCGGCACGCTGGAAAGCTTTGATTTTACCGAGGAGCCGTTTACGACGAATTTGCCGTCAATGGGAATCCACTCCTCCCATGGGATTGCTTTCATCTGCTGAAAAAGGTCTTCAAATTCAAGGGCCATAAACTCCGCCATTTTGATCTGGACTCTGTCCGCGGTTCTCAGCCAGAGGTTTGCCTTTACCACCGCTCTTTCGTCGCCGAGGAAAGTGATTTTCCCGTCCTCGGATTTTATTATCTTGTATCCCAAATTTTCGATTTCTCTTTTGACAACCGCCTCCAGTCCGAATGTGGCTGTGGCAATAAGTTCGAGTTTCATTATTTTCTAATTTCCTCCTGAGAAAAAAAGCGCCCCCGAAAGGACGCTGAATTTTTTTAAAGGTAAGGTGCCCTTCTGTTGAGCGAATTGCTTTCCAGTTTTTCAAGAATATCCAGTGATTTTCCTGTTCCGATTGCAACGCAGGACTTCGGGTCCTCTGCGACAATTACTTTGATTGCCGTTCTGTCTTCAATTCTCTTGTCAATTCCGTTGAGAAGCGCTCCGCCTCCCGTGATGATGATTCCGGAATTGCTGATGTCTGCCGCAAGCTCCGGCGGTGTTATCTCAAGGACATTGTGAACTGCCTCGCATATAACGTGCAGTGGTTCTTCAAGGGCGTCCATCATTTCATCCGAGGTAACTTCTACGCTCTTTGGGAGTCCCGTAACGAGGTCTCTGCCCCGGCATTCTTTGCTCACAACTTCATCCCTTGGAAATGCGGTTCCGATGGTAACTTTCAGTTCCTCTGCGGTTCTCTCGCCGATATATAGTTTGTGTTCTTTTCTCATGTATTTGATAATCGCCTCGTCAAATTTGTCTCCCGCAATTTTAACGGAGGTGCTTGCAACGATTCCGCCGAGGGAAATAACCGCAATATCCGTGGTTCCGCCTCCGATGTCGATTACCATAACCCCGTCCGGCCTTGAAATATCAATGCCTGCGCCGATTGCCGCTGCAACGGGTTCTTCCATGAGATATACGTCTTTCCCCCCTGCCTGGGTAGCTGCTTCTCTTACGGCTCTCTTTTCCACTTCGGTAACGCCACTTGGAACGCATACCATGATTTTAGGCTTGAAAAATCTCCCGCTGCCACAGGTCTTTCTGATAAAGTGTTTCAGCATTCTCTCGGTGATGTCGTAGTCGGAGATAACGCCGTCACGAAGCGGTCTTACGGCTACGATATTAGCCGGAGTTCTTCCCAGCATTTGCCGAGCTTCTTCCCCCACTGCAAGAATCTCGTCCGTGTCGTTGTTTATGGCAACCACCGAGGGTTCGTTCAAAACTATACCTTTTCCTTTTATATATACAAGTACATTGGCTGTACCTAAGTCAATTCCAACTTCCGTAGCAAATCCCATTCCCTATCTCCTCTTTTCTGTTGATATTCGTTAGCTTTTACATTTCTCAAAACATTATATATAATTTCTCAACTTTTTTCAATTTATTTGCGATAAAATATTTGGATTTTTTATCAAAATTTACTTAGCGGTCACCTGGTGTTCACTCGCAAAAAAGAAAAATGGGGTAGCCGAAGCCACCCCCGTTTTCAATGAAAAAAATTTTTGCTATATATAAATTCCCCTGATGATAGGAATCTATACCAA
>CAVKSD010000070.1:0-10373 GCA_963658905.1 Bacteroidaceae bacterium | reverse complement strand
AGAGAAGAACCAAGATCAAAGCAGACGAAACCGAAATCGACGAAGAAGACTTGATCGAAGAAGAAAATGTCTGCGTAACCCTGACCCATCTTGGCTACATCAAGAGGGTTCCGGTAGACACATACAAGTCCCAGAAACGGGGCGGCAAGGGCGTTACCGGCATCACCACCCGCGAAAACGACTTCGTAAAGAACCTTATCATGACGTCCACCCACGACTACCTGATGTTCTTTACAAATACGGGAAAGGCTCATAAGATCAAGGCATACGAGATTCCGGAGGCCACAAGAACCGCGAAAGGAACTCCGGCGGTAAACTTCCTGAACCTTATGCAGCGTGAGAGAATCACCGCAGTAATTCCGATCAAAGACTTTGCCGAGGACAAATTCCTCATTGCGGTAACAAAACAGGGAACCATCAAAAAGACTTCCCTTTCAAACTTCGACACAAACAGAAAGACCGGACTCATCGCCATGAACCTGAAGGACGGCGACGAGCTTATCGGAATCAAACAGACCAGCGGCACGAACAACGTCATCATAGTGACAAAGCAGGGCAAGTGCATTTGCTTCTCTGAGGACGACGTAAGACCTATGGGAAGAATCGCAGGAGGCGTAAGAGCCATCAAGCTGGAAAAGGACGACGAAGTTGTTGCCATGGAACTGGTTGAACCGGGTCAGGAACTTCTGGTTGTAACCCAGAAAGGCTTTGGCAAGAGAACAAAGGTCGAGGACTATAAGATACAGGTTCGGGGCGGCAAGGGACTTCTCACCTACGACAAGGGCAAGTTTAAGAAGACCGGAGAGCTTGTAGGCGCAATGGCAGTGGAAGACGACGACGATATTCTGCTTATAAATTCCGACGGAATCATTATCCGCATGGCGGCGAAAGAAATTTCAAAGCTTGGCAGAGCCACTCAGGGAGTCAAGATAATGAACGTGGGAGAAGATGCCAATATAATCGCCCTGGCAAAGGTCATCAGAGACGAGGAGCTTGACGGGGAAAACGAAGCAGAAGACGCCGCCGGCAGCGATGAAACTCCGGGCAGCGCAGGCCAACAGGAGCAAATGAAATTTTAATTTGAAAATGAAAGAAGGAAGTGAAATTAGCATGGCGGACAGAGTTAAATTTACAATTCCGGGAAAACCGGAATATATTGCGATGATAAGACTTGCGGTAGGCGCTATCGCAGACACATCGGGATTTAACGTTGAAGAAATCGAGGACATCAAAACCGCTGTGGGGCAGGCGTGCAAGAACATTTCCTGCCACGGCAAAGAGGGAATGACCACCGAGTACACCCTCGAATGTGTAATCGACAAAAATCTTTTGGAGATTTACGTAACGGACACCGGCTCCATGAACTGCGGAGACGGGCTTTCCATGCAGTGCATTGACTGCCCGAACGAGGGAGACATCGGGGTTTACCTCATCAACACCCTTATGAGCGAAGTGGAGCTTATCGACAATCCGGGATGCAAGAAAACAATTAAGATGGTAAAGAGGAAATAATGCAGCAGAAGCAAAGGACAGCAGAACTACTCAGAGAGTATGCGAAGAACCCCTCGATTGAGCTTAGAAACAAAATCGTCGAGGAAAATTTATACATCGTAGACATCTTAATAAGAAAATATTTGGGCAAGGGCGTTGACTATGACGACTTATATCAGGTCGGCGCCATGGCTCTTGTTTCTGCTGTCGAAAGATTCGACCCGTCAAAGGGCTACGAATTTCAGAGCTTTGCAACTCCTACCATTCTCGGGGAAATCAAGAAATATTTTCGGGACAAGGAATGGAGCCTCAAAGTGCCGCGCCGCATGAAAGAAAACGCAGGCAAGGTTCAGGAGGCAAAAGAAAAGCTTATAGGGGAGCTTGGCAGGGTGCCTACGGTAGCGGAAATCGCAGAGCTTACGGGTCTTACCCACGAGCAGATTTTCCAGGCGATGGAAAGCGCCAAGGCTTACGGCACCTATTCGCTAGACAGTCCAGCTGCCACATCAGACGAAGAAGCGGACGCCACAGCCCTTGAAAAATACATCGGCTTTGAGGACAACGGATTTGAAAGAGTGGAGCTTGGGGAAATAATAAACAACGTGCTGACGAATTTCAGCGATACGTATAAATACATATTCAAACAGAGATTTATTTTAAATAAATCTCAAAGCGAGATTGCATCGAAACTGGGAGTGTCGCAGATGACCGTTTCCCGCGCGGAAAAAGCAATCATCGAAAGTTTTAAGAAGGAGCTAAAGAAATGAAACGAGTTTTTTCGGGAGTGCAGCCTACAGGCAATATCCATTTGGGAAATTATCTTGGAGCCCTCAGACAATTTGTGGAACTTCAAGAGGAGCATGAGTGCATATACTGCATCGTTGACGAACACGCCATAACGGTGCCACAGGATCCAAAGGAACTAAAAAAGCATATTCTGGACGTTGCGGCGCTTTACCTTGCGGTGGGAGTTGATCCGCAGAAATCCATAGTTTTCGTGCAGTCTCAGGTTTCGGGACATGCGGAGCTTGGCTGGATTTTGACCTGCTGCGCAAATACCGGAGAGCTTTTTAGAATGACTCAGTTCAAGGCGAAAAGCCAGGGCAAGGAATCCGTAGGCGCAGGGCTTCTCACCTACCCGACCCTGATGGCGGCAGATATTTTGCTCTATGATACGGACGTGGTTCCCGTGGGAAACGACCAGAAACAGCATATCGAGCTGACTCGCGACCTTGCCATAAGAGTAAATCACCACTACGGCAAGACCTTTGTGGTTCCCGACGGCAGATTTATGAAAGAGGGCGCAAGAATCATGGCGCTGGACGACCCTACTTCCAAAATGTCAAAATCCGCAGAAAACATCCACAGCAGGATTTCTCTTTTGGATGAACCCGCAAAGATAAAAAAATCAATCATGAAAGCCACCACAGACTCGGATGGAATCGTGAAATTCGACGTGGAAAACAAACCGGGAATCAGCAATCTCCTCAATATTTACAGCGTTCTGTCCGGAAAGACAATTACGGAGCTTGAAGCAGAGTACGATGGCAGGGGCTACGGCGACTTTAAGAAAGATTTGGTTGAAGTTACCACCGAGGCGCTTCTGCCGATTCAGGAAAGATATAAGGACATTAGAGAATCCCGGGAGCTTATCGGCATTTTGAAGGACGGCGCCCAAAAGGCGGACGCAATCGCGCAAAAAACCATGAAACGAGTAAGAGAAAACTTCGGACTGGGAATAGAATAAAATAAAAAGCCATAGTTTACCCTTTATGTAAATATGTAAATGCAAGGGGCAGAACGGAGATTTTTATGACAAAGGAAAAGACAGACAATTCCATACTGGAGTATATCCCGCTTCCGGCTTGCTTCATCAACGCTCAGGGAAAGGTTACGGGGGCAAGCGCAAGAATAAACGAGGTCTTTGTCTACGACGAGATATTAGAGGGCGACATCTTTGTGCTTACCGGAATCAAGCTCAGCGAGCTTTACGAGGCTGCCGCAAGTGGCGGACATCCTCAGATCAGGCGAAACGACAAGATTTTCAGAATTTCTGCGAAAAAGCTCACGGAAAACGACGAAGACGGGCTTGCGGTGTTCTTTAGCGACGTGACGAATCTCGAAGATCTGAAAGACCGCTATAACAACGAAAAACCTTGTATTGCCAAGATTCAGCTGGATAATTACGACGAGCTTATCGACAGCACCGGTCCTGTGCCGCGACTTGCTCTTTCCGGTCAAATCGACGGGATCATCCGAAAGTGGGCGGCCAAAATGGACGCCTCGGTTATTCGCGTAAAAGGCAGCATGTATGTGGTATGGTTCGAGCAGCAGCACCTCGAAAAGATTATTGCGGCGAAATTCGACCTGCTGGATGAGGTGAGAAACCTTGAAACCGGAGCGGATTTTCCTGCAAGTCTCAGCATAGGCGTGGGGGTAGGCGGCAGAAACATGGCGCAGTCCGAATCCTACGCGGATACGGCTCTTGACCTTGCGCTGGGTAGGGGCGGAGATCAGGCGGTCATAAAACGAAACATCAAAATAGAATACTACGGCGGCAAATTGCAGACCGTGGAAAAGAGCAACAAGGGCAAGTCCAGAATCGTGGGACACGCCCTGAAACAGCTCATCGAACAGTCCAAGAAAATTTTTATCATGGGACACGACAATCCCGACATGGACAGCTTCGGCGCGGCGCTGGGAGTTTCAAGACTTTGCTGCCTTTCCGAGAAAGAGCCGTATATCGTAATCGACGAATACAACGAGGCGCTCGCGGAAATCTTCAGACAGGCAAAGGAAACCGACGCATATAAATTTATTTCATCGGAGAAGGCTCTTTCGCTTGCGGAGGCGGACAGCTTGCTCATCGTTGTGGATACACATAGACCGAGTCTTGTGGAATGTCCGCGGCTGCTTGATATATGCGAAAAGGTCGTGGTTATCGACCACCACAGAAAGGTGGAAGAATTTATAGAAAATCCGGTGCTTGCCTACATGGAATCCTACGCTTCATCGGCGTCGGAGCTGGTGGCGGAGATTCTGCAATATATGAGCAAAAAGAAGAGCCTTGCAAAGATCGAGGCAGAGGCGCTGCTTGCGGGAATGACGGTGGACACAAACGGATTTGCGGTGAAAACCGGAGTGCGAACCTTTGAGGCGGCGGCTTGGCTGAGAAGACAGGGGGCAGACCCTACGGAGGTAAAACGCTTCTTCCAGGAAGATATTTCATATATCAGGCTCAGAGCCGGGGCAATTTCGGACACCCAGGTCTTTGAGGGCGGCATTGCAATAACCACCTGCCCTCAGGTAAAAACAAATGCCCAGCTTATCTGCGCCCAGGTAGCGGACGCTCTGCTTACGATAAAAGGTGTCAAAGCCTCCTTTGTGGTAGGCAGAAACACGGAGGAAAAAACCGTCATAAGCGCAAGGTCACTGGGAGATGTGAACGTGCAGCTGGTAATGGAAAAATTCGGCGGCGGCGGACATCTTACCACAGCAGCGGCGCAGGTTGACGAGAGCATAGAGGAAACAGTTGACAAAATTAAAGAAATAATGGAGGTAAAAAAGGATGATAGTAATCTTGAATAGAGATATAAAGGGTACCGGCAAGGCGGGAGACGTGGTTAAGGTAAGCGACGGCTACGCAAGAAATATGCTTCTTCCAAAGGGCTACGCCACCGAAGCCACCGATGGCAACATCAGAAACCTTGAAAAACAAAAGGCTATCGCCGCAGAAAAAAAGGCAGAAGAAAAGGCGGCGGCGCAGGCTACGGCAGAGAAAATAGGCGCCCTCAGCGTTGAAATCAAAACAAAGGCGGGAGAAGGCGGCAAAATTTTCGGCTCCATCACTTCCAAGGACATTGCAGACGCTCTCAAAGCACAGCACAATATCATCGTTGACAAGAAGAAAATCCAGTTGGACAGCCCGATCAAGCAGACGGGAGAAATTACTGTGGAAATCAAGCTTTACACGGAAGTAAGCGCAAGGCTCAAAGTTATAGTGAATGCCCAGTAATGCGCCTGCATTCAAAATAAAGCCGTTTGAGATTCGTTATGCACTAGTTAAGGCACGCACTTTATTTGATTTGGAGGAAAGAAATGATTGACAGAATCCCGCCCCATAACGCAGAAGCAGAACGCTCCGTCCTCGGAGCAGCCATGCTTGACAAGGATATTCTTTCTGAGATCCTCGAAGAAGTCAAAGAGGAGGATTTCTATAACGAAAATCACAAAGAAATTTTCCGTGCGATTTGGGATTTGTATAGAGAAAATTCTCCGGTGGACGTCCTGACGGTATGTGAAGAATTGAAGCGGCGAAAAGCGCTGGACATGGTAGGGGGCAGAGCGTATATTGCAACCCTCACAGCCGATGTTCCATCGACGGCAAACGGCGCCGAATATGCAAAGATCGTCGCAGAAAAAGCCACCCTCCGGCAGATGATAAGAACCACCGAAGATATCACCGCCAAGGGCTACGAGGGCAAGATGGACGCAAGGGAGATACTGGACTACGCGGAAAGCGGAATCTTTAGTATTGCCCAGAAAAGGCAGAAAAACGACTATGCAAAAATACAGGAAGTTTTACTGGAAAACCTCAGAATCATCGACGAAGCGTCAAAAAACAAGGATAAAATAGTGGGTATTCCTACGGGATTCAAGGAGCTGGACGAAAAGACCAGCGGACTTCAGCGTTCGGATTTGATCATTGTCGCCGCAAGACCTGCCATGGGAAAAACAGCCCTTGCCCTTAACATAGCCCAGCAGAGCGCCATCAAGGCAGGCTCTTCCGTTATTATTTTCAGCTTGGAAATGGCAAAGGAGCAGCTGGGACAGAGACTTCTCGCTATGCAGGCGAGGGTGGAGATGCAAAAGCTCAAACAGGGAGATCTGGAAAGAACCGACTGGGACAGAATTTCCATGGCGGCAAACGACCTGAACGGGACAAAGATAGTAATCGACGACACGCCGGGCATTTCGCTGATGGAAATGCGAAATAAATGCAGAAGACTCAAAGCGGAGCAGGGACTTGACCTTGTGGTGCTAGACTATCTTCAGCTGATGAAATTTGACGGAAAAGCCGACAGCAGGCAGCAGGAAATCAGTGCGATTTCCCGAAATCTCAAGCTCCTTGCAAGAGAAATGGACTGCCCTGTAATCGTACTTTCACAGCTTTCCAGAGCGCCGGAACAAAGACCGGACAAGCGCCCGATTCTTTCCGACCTGAGAGAATCAGGCTCCATCGAGCAGGACGCAGATATTGTACTTTTCCTTTACAGAGACGATTATTACAATCCGGAAACGGAGAATCCGGGAGTTTGCGAGATAAATATTGCAAAGCACAGAAGCGGGCCTACGGGGAAAATCGAGCTGACATGGGTATCCCGGTATACCAAATTCAGCGACAAAGCCCTCTAAATGCGAATCTCCGAAAGACTGCAAGTCAGCAGGTTCGTCGCTCGCGGCGCACAGCCCACGGCTTACAGCTTGCGGCGAGAAATTTGCAGGGTGAAACGAGGAAAATATGAACTTTAAAAATGAGAAAATAAGGGATTTTTATCTTTTGACCACAGAAGTGGAAAATATTTTTATAAATGAATATTTGCCTCAGGCGCCGGGAGACTATGTCAAGGTGTATCTTTTCGCTTTGCTCTATGCAAGGCAGCAACTTGCGATAACCCATCACGGAATCGCAAGCCAGCTTGGGCTTACGGACAGCGAGGTTGACCGTGCGTGGCGATACTGGGAAGAAATGGGCGCAGTGAAGATAGAAACAAGGAGCAAGGCGCAGTTTGACTACAGCGTTACCTTTTTAAATTTGCGGCAGCTCATGTACGCGGCGCCGCCGCAGGAAACCCCGCAAAGGAACCCAAGCCCCTCGGATTTTCTTTGCGAAAATCAGCTGAAAGAGATTTTCGACTTTGTGGAAAATCTAAAAGGCGAGCCGATTTCTCCAAAAGAGATGCAGGAGATCGCCGCATGGCGCAACGAAATTCCCGCAGAACCGGAACTTATAAAAAAAGCCTTTGAATATTGCTATGACAAGAAGAAAACCCAGCCTAAATATATCGGCGCGGTGTTGCGTGAATGGGTAGAAAAAGGTATAAACACCCCGGAGCAGGCGGAGGAATACCTTGAGGCGTCGGGCAAGAGATACGGCGAATACAAGAAAATTTTGAACTCACTGGGCGTTGTGGGAAGAATGGCAACCGAGGGAGAAAAGAAAGTAATAGACAGATGGTTCGACGAGATGGGATTTTCCGTCGAAAGAATCCTTGAAGCCTGCGAAAAAACCGTAGGCATCCAAAATCCCAATGTAAATTATGTGAATAAAATACTGGAAAACTGGCAGAAGCAAGCAGTTTCTTTCGGTAGAGACGTTAACAGGAAAACAACAGTCAGCGGGGCTGATTTAAATAGATATTATGATTTCCTGCGGCAGGAAGCCGAAAGGAAGTCCCAAGAAGCAAAAAAAGAAGTTTACGAAAAGCTGCCGAGAATCGAGGAAATCGACGAATCCCTCAAAGATTTGGGAAGCAAACTTTCCAGAGCAGTTTTGACCGGCGGCAGCGACATTGACGAAATAAAAAAACTCATGATGCTCCTCGAACAAGAGAGAGCCGTACTTTTGACGGAAAACAATTTCCCTCTCGATTTTACGGATGTGAAATACCTTTGCAGCGAATGTCGGGACACAGGGGTAGACGACGCCGGCAGAAGGTGCGCGTGCAGCAAAGAGAGAATAGGAGACGCTGAGCTATGGCTAAAGGCAAAGGAAAAAGCAAAGGCAAAAAAATAAAACCGGAGAGCAAGCCGCAAACCGAAAGGCAAAACGGGAAACAAGAGAAAAAGCGTAGCCGGAATATATGGAACGTTTGCGCCGCCATAGTAACGGTGACGGACGAAATCCTTGACGAGATGAGAGAAATTCTCGAAGACGGAGTTGAGGGTCTTTGGAATGTTTCGGCGGCTTTTGTGACGGCACTTGACAAGGTTGCAGACCTTATCGCATGGTTTTTCTGGAAAACTTTTGTTTTGTTCGCCAGGAGAATGCACGCCGCCCGCCTGAATCTTCTCAAATACAGACGGGAAATCATAAAACACGGAGTGGTGGTATTTATCGTAATTTTGGCAATGGTAGGGATTTTTGCCTCCACCATCGACTACGAATATTCCTATAACGGCAGGGCTTTGGGCGTTGTAAAGGAGCAGCGGGAGGTTCTTGAAATACTTGACCTCATAAGCACGGAGCTTTCCCACGAATACGGCTCCAACATCACCATAGACCCGGAAACGGACATCACCTTTAAACCTGTGATTTCCCTGGGAAAAGAAATTGACGACGCGGATACGGTTTTGAAGCGGTTTACATATATGGGAGATGTTCAGGCAACCGCCTACGCCATCACCGTAGACGGGCAGACCATCGCAATCGTGGAGAGCAAAGAGATTGCCGAGGAAATTTTGCAAGAGGTGCAGAGCCTTTATATAAGCAAAAAATCCAGCAAGAACTATGAGGAAATCGGCTTCAAAGAAGACGTAGAAATCGTTGAAACTAGCACCACCCTTGCAAAAATCAGCAGCAAGAGCGCCACCCTTAAAAAGATAAAGAGCGGCAAACAGCAGGAATCCACCTATACGGTAAAATCCGGCGACTCACTTTACGGAATATGCGACAAGTTGGGAATAACCCTGAAAGAGCTTCAGGCGATGAATCCGGGACTGGAAACAGATTCGCTGATTCATATCGGCGACAAGCTTACCACCCAGAAAGAAGTTCCGCTGCTTACCGTTAGAACCGTTGAAGTTTCAACATTTGCGGAAAAAGTCAAGTACGACACCGTATATAAGAAGTCAAGCAGCTACTATAAGGGCGAGGAAATCGTCCAGCGGGCAGGAACAAACGGAAAGGCAAAGGTTACCGCCCGTCTCGTCAAGGAAAACGGTGAGACCGTGGACAGGACGGATTTGAGCACAGAGATCATCAAAGAGCCTGTGAGCAAGATCGTGGTAAAGGGAACGAAGGCGATTCCTGCCACCAAGGGAACGGGACAGCTTCAAAGACCTGTTGCCGTAGGCGTTTATGCAGGATACGGCATGAGATGGGGCAGAATGCACTACGGACTTGACTACGCAGCTCCGACAGGAACAGCCATCAGAGCCGCCGACGGCGGAACCGTAATTTCGGCAGGATGGTCGGGAGCCTACGGACTGAGAATCACCATCGACCACGGCGGAAACATCAAGACCCTTTATGCTCACTGCAGCGCGATCTATGTAAGCGCAGGCGACAAGGTCTACAAAGGGCAAAAGATTGCCGCGGTAGGCAGCACCGGCAGAAGTACCGGCGCCCACTGCCACTTCGAGGTATTTGTGAATGGGAAGAATGTAAATCCTGCCAACTACGTATAAATGACTTGTCTTTTTCGCCCACCGCGGTGTCAACTGCGATTTCTCAGTGCTCACGTACGCCAAGTACGCTCCGCGCTTCGAAATCTTGCTTCCTAGCGGTGAACGAAAAATCCGGCGCATTTCATAAATAGAAAACTAAATCGCCTGTGGCGTTCTGCGGTACTCATGTACTTCATGTACACTCCGTTCCTCGTCGCTTTGCCGCATAGCCATAGGCGATTTTTCCTGCACATTTTAACGACGCGGAAGTGAAGAAAAATCTTGCGTCTAATCAAGAAAAAGAAACATACCCAAGAGAAAGCAGCCCCGCCGGCGAAAGAAATCGCCGGCGCGGCTGCTTTTAAGTTTTTGATAAACACACGGACTACCTATTAACAAGCGGAAAAAACAAATGAAAACGAGCATATAATTTGAAAAGAAAATCCTCAATTATGTTGCAAATAGCGCTTACAGCAAATAGAAGCAAATGACAG
>CAVKSD010000069.1:1804-10391 GCA_963658905.1 Bacteroidaceae bacterium | reverse complement strand
AGATCCATCACTTCCCCAGCCCTGCTCTCAGTTCCGGTTTTGCGTGCCACCGCCTCGTCCAGTATATCGGTCAGTCCTGCCAAAGCGTACACAAAGTAAAACGCCGTGCTGAGAGGTTTCAGCAAAAGCAAAATCCCGGAAAGGGCGATTCTCATGCTGCTCAGCACATTAGCCGGTGAGACGAGCATTTCGCCAGTGTTAACCACCTTATATGCCGCACTTGGCGCTATTTCGTCTTCCTCGCAGCCGCCCCTTGCCTTTTTGTCCTGCCGCGTGTCATCAGTCAGCCTTTTCTCCTGCTCCGCTCTGTCGCCGGGCTTTCTCTGTTCCGTCAGTCGATTACTGGGTTCCTGCTTCTTAAATGCCGAAGAAGACTTTTCCGTTTTCATAGGTCGCCTCTGCTGCTTTCTCATAGCTTATGCCTTTAATTTCGGCGATTTTACGCACCACGAACTCCACATAGTGACTCCTGTTTTGCTCCCCGCGATGAGGTGCCGGGGTAAGATATGGTGCATCGGTCTCTGCCATCAGAAACTCCAACGGAATCGCCTCCACCACCTGAATCGTTTTCTTGTTGTTTTTATAAGTAAGAGGGCCGTCTACTCCGATGGTCGCCCCTGCTTTCACATATTCGATTGCCAGCTCGCGGCTGCCGCTAAAGCAGTGGATGTCAACTCTTGCATCGCCGCCGCAGTCGCCGAAGGCGACTGCCCGGTGCGAAAGCACCTTGCCCCCCGCCCCCCTTATGTCAAACTCCGATGGGGCGGCCGGCAGGCGGCGTGGCGGGAACCATGATTTACGCTCCTCAGAAAAAGCTCCCTCCTCCATCAGTATGTCGAATACTTCCTGATCTGCATCTCTGGAATGTACCACAATCGGCAGCCGAAGCTCGTTCGCAAGCTGAATTTGCCTGCGAAACCAGTGTCTCTGGGTGTCCCGCGGCGAAAGATCGTAGTGAAAATCAAGGCCGATTTCACCGATTGCCTTGACTTTCGGCTCGTCTTTTGCGATTTGGCGGAATCTTTCCAGCATCGCCTCGTCCATCAGTTTCGAATCGTGGGGGTGCATACCGATAACCGCATAGCACCACGGGTAGCGCCTTGCGTGTTCTGCTGCCAAGAGGCTTGATGGCTCGTCAAATCCCACATCCATCACAAGCCCCACATCGGATGCCTCGATTTCTGCCGCCAAATCCTCCCGTTCTTCCGGCGAAAAACCGTCATTATTCAAATGCGTATGCGTATCAAACAGTCTTGTTCCCATACTGCCTGCTCCTCCTGCTTCTTTCCTGTTATTTCTGTATCATTTCCTGTCCCTGCGCAATCTTCCGCAAGATAATTATATGAAAAAATTGTCCGTTTTCGGCGCGCCGCCTGATTTCGGACAATTTTTAATCATTTTAACGCGCGCCCGTCAGCATGTGTCAACGCGCCGCAAAACACACTTGGCACGCATCTTGCGGTCTGCCGCGCTTCCACTTATGCCCCACGCCTGTCTGCGTATGAAACGTTCATCACGCTCTTTTCTTGGCACACAGCTTGCGACCCGTCATACTCTCGCAATGTACCGCACGCTCATATCCGTGTGCCAACCCGCAACAAAGTACAAACACTCGCGACACGAAGCTCGCTCTCCGCTTGGCACGCATCTTGCTCCTGCGCCGCGCGCCCGCCTCCGTGTGCCACGCTTAAAACATACCGTCATACCGCCGCCGCGTGCCATCACGCTCTTACCGCACCGCTTCTCCATCCGGCGCGCTTGTAGTCACGATCTCGCAACGCTTTCCGTTGTCCGCAAACAGCAACATCCCCTTGGATTCCATGCCCCTCAGCTGCCGCGGTGCAAGGTTCGCCACCACGATAACTTTCTTGCCGACCATTTCCTCCGGCGAAAAATCATTTGCCACGCCGCTGATAATCTGACGGCGCTCCGTACCCATCTTAACTTGGAAAACCAAGAGCTTGTCTGCTTTCGGGTGCTTCTCCGCCTTTTCGATAAGCCCCACGCGGAAATCTATCTTGTCAAAATCCTCGTAGGTGATTTCCGATTTCAGCTCCAGCGGAACATTCTCCGGCTCCTTGTCCTTTTTCATGGACTCGCTGATAGCGTACAGCTCCGCAAGTTCCTTGTCTATGTCAAGCCGCGGGAAGATGGCATCGCCTTTCTTCACCTGCTCCTGATACATCATCTCGAACTCAAAAGCGTCCTCCCAAACCACATCGGCGTACCAAAGGCCCATCTGCTTGCGAATCTCCTTGGACGTGGTGTGCATAAACGGATAAATCAAAATCGAGATAATGCGAATCGTCTCCGCAAGATTGTGCAGCACCGTATCCAGCGTCGCTTTTGCCGCCGGATCCGAATCCGCAGTCTTTGCAAGCACCCAAGGGGCTTTCTCGTCGATATATTTGTTTGCCCGGCGAACCACGATCCAGATTTCCTCTAGCGCCATGTTGAAAGCAAACTTGTCCATCTGCTCCTCAACCTTGGAAGCAGCGCCCACCGCAATAGCCCGAAGATCAGCATCGATATCGTCCGCCGCACTCGAAACCGCGTCAGGCACAATCCCGCCGTTATATTTTTCGATCATGGAAACGGTTCTGGAAACAAGGTTCCCCAAATCGTTTGCAAGGTCGTAGTTCATCCTCTTAAGCATCACCTCGTTGGTGAAAACTCCGTCCTGCCCGAAAGTGTACTCCCGAAGCAGGAAATATTTTAAAGCATCGATGCCGTATCTTTCGATAAGAATCACCGGGTCGATAACGTCCGAGCCCTTCGCCGCCTTGGACTTTGAAACCTTTTCGCCGCCCATAAGCAGCCATCCGTGTCCCCGCACCTGCTTTGGAAGCGGAAGACCCGCACTCATAAGCATCGCCGGCCAGATAATGCTGTGGAATCTGACGATTTCCTTGCCTACAAGATGAACGTCCGCAGGCCAGTATTTCTCGTAAAGCTCCGGCTCGTCCGGATAGCCCAGCGCCGTAATGTAGTTGGTCAGTGCGTCAAGCCACACATAAATTACGTGCTTTTTGTCGATAGGAACCGGAATCCCCCAGTTAAATGTGGAACGGGAAATACAAAGGTCGTCAAGTCCCTGATTTATGAAGGAAATCATCTCGTTTCTGCGGCTGTCAGGCTGCAAGAAATCAGGATTTTTGTCGAATAATTCTAACAGCGCCGGCGCATACTTCGACAGCTTAAAGAAATACGCTTCTTCTTTTGCCGGCTGAACAGGTCTGCCGCAGTCTGGGCAGCAACCGTTTACAAGCTGACTCTCCGTCCAGAAGCTCTCGCATGGAGTGCAATAAAGCCCCGAATACTCGCCCTTATAGATGTCCCCGTTTTCATATATTTTCATAAAAATATCCTGAACCCGCTTGATGTGCCGCGGCTCGGTGGTACGGATAAAATCGTCGTTGGAGATTTCCATTTTATCCCAAAGTTTTTTGATTCCGTCAACCACTTCGTCCACATAAGCCTGTGGGCTTACGCCTTTTTCGTCGGCAATGGTCTGGATTTTCTGTCCGTGTTCGTCGGTTCCCGTAAGGAATCTTACATCGTATCCGCAGAGTCTCTTGAATCTTGCCATGGCGTCCGCCATTACCGTGCAATAGGTATGCCCGATGTGCAAGTTTGAACTGGGATAATAAATCGGCGTCGTGATGTAATATGTTCCTTTACTTTCTTTCATTCTATTCTTCCTCCTCGTCTTCCTGCGGACACGCTTTGGACATGGTCTTGTCCGTCAGCGCAATAAGCGCAACCCCTGCCGCAAGAAAAGCCGCCATGGTTCTTCCCAAGGTCTTTGCAACCTTTTTTCCGCCGTTTTTCTTCTTGTTCTTGTTATCCGCCTCGATAATTCCTCTTTTCATCTTAGTACCTCCTGTGTTCAATATACGCCGCAATCAGCCCCGCTGCCTCCTCCTCGGTGATATAGCTGCTGTTCAGCGCCAGATTGTAATTCTTAAATTCGCCCCATTTCTGGTCTGTGTGATAGTTATAATAATTCTGCCTTGCCTTGTCGTAGGTGGCAATGATGTCCGTAACCCTCGACGGGTCGTCGCCGTAAACCTCCGAAGCCCGCTTTTTCCTGTCCTCAAGCTCCGCGTAAATAAATACGTTCGTAACTCCCGGCATATCCCGAAGCACATAGTCCGCACATCTTCCTACGATTACGCCCTCGTTGCTGCTTCCGATTTTTTTGATGGCTTCAAACTGGGCGAGGAAAAGCCTTTCATTTACCGAAAGGGGGCTTCCGCTGACTCCCTCGCTGAAACTCAGCGCCGAAGAAAGGTTATATGCGAAGCTGCTCTTTGCCTTAAGCTCCGTTCCCTCAATCAATTCTCTGGAAAAACCGCTGTCCTCAGCCGCCATGTCAAGTATTTCCTTGTCATAAAACGGCACTCCCATCTTATCCGCAAGCAGCTTTCCGATGATTCTGCCGCCGCTGCCGTATTGACGGCTTATTGTTACAAGTTTCTTCATGCCTCTGCTTCCTCCTCCACAAATGCCTCGTAAATGGCTTTTATTGCTTTCTCAAAGTCCTTGTTTTCCACTCCGACTATAATGTTCATTTCGCTGGAGCCTTGCTCGATCATACGAACGTTGACTCCCGCCCCTGCAAGCGCCTCAAAGAGCTTTGCCGAAACCCCTTGTCTGTAAGCCATGCCGTGTCCTACGGTGGCAATAAGCGCCATATTTTCCAAAACATCTATGCTGTCCGGTCGAAGTCTTGCCTGAAATTCCTCCAAAACCTCATCGAGCCTGCCGTTTATGGACTTGTTTGCCATGACTACCGAAACCGTGTCGATTCCGCTTGGAATATGCTCAAAATTGATATTGAAATCGTCCAGAATGTCGAGAATTTTTCTCACAAATCCCCGCTCGCTGCTCATCATATTCTTGTAAATCGCCACAACCGTAAAATCTCTGTTCCCCGCGATCCCTGTAATTATGCGGTTTTGCTGCTTCTCGTACTCCTCGGAAACCTCCGCGGTAATATATGTTCCGCTGTCCTCCGGCTGGTTCGTGTTCCTGATATTGATAGGAATGTCTGCCATTCTCGCCGGGTAAATAGCGTCCTCGTGCAAAACGCTAGCTCCCATATACGAAAGTTCTCTGAGTTCCTTGTATGAAACTGCCCGAATCTGCTTTGGATTTTCAACGATTCTCGGGTCTGCCATCAGAAAGCCCGAAACGTCCGTCCAGTTTTCGTATACGTCTGCATGAACGGCTCTTGCCACCAGCGCTCCGGTTATGTCCGAGCCGCCCCTTGAAAAGGTCTTGATTTTCCCGTCCGGCGTGCTGCCGTAAAATCCCGGAAGTACCGCTCTTTCGTGCTTTGCCAGTTCTTCCGCAAGTGCCTTATCGGTTTCTTCCATCAAAAGCTTGCCTTTTTCGTCAAATTTTATGAGATTTGCCGTGTCCACAAAATCATATTCAAGGAATGCCGCCACAAGAACCGCATTAAGATATTCTCCCCTCGAAGCGATGTAGTCCGCCGATGGATTTTTTCTCAAGTTTTCCCTTATTTCGTCAAGATGCTTCAGCAGATCAACCTTTACGCCAAGGTTGATTTCCACCGCCATGTATCTGTCCGCAACCACCTGAAAAAGTTGGTCGTACGGAAGATTATGCTCTATATGCGTTTTGCAAAGATAGAGGATGTCCGTAATTTTGTTGTCCCCCTCGTATCTCTTGCCCGGCGCGGAAACCACGATATATTTTCTGTCCGGGTCGTGCCGGATTATTTCCTTTGTCTTTGTCAGTTGTATCCCGTCTGCCACGGATGAGCCGCCGAATTTTGCGACTTTTATGCCCATAAATCTACCTCCTACCTTGCAAGCCTTATTTTCCCGTGGGCTTGTCATATATGTATCCTATTATTTTATATCAAAATCACGAATCTTTCAAGTTTTTACCTATATTATTTGTGAATTTTCCCTCTTTTCCTGCATTGTTTATAAGTTATTTATAAGTTTTCGCGCGCAAAACCTATTCTCTCCCGTTTTTCAGGTCGCTCAAAAGTTCTTCGTTCAGCGCTCTCTGCGCCTCCGGAATCTCCTCACGCCTTTCAAGGTCAACAATCTGAGTCACCCACACACGGGAGCGATACCAGCTCTTTGAAATCGCCTCAAGCACCGCTTTCGTGCAAACAGCGGCTTTTTCTCCCGCTCCGATGTAGTAAATCCTTATAACCATGCCTGTGCCGGTTGCCTTTATCTCGAAAACATTTTCCCGCTGCCCGAATTTTCTCAGCACCGCGTCCAGTTGATCCGAAATATGCCTTGCCACCACGGACTTTCTCTCGTTGTCGCAAATCAGATAAAACCCCGTCGCCGCCGCACAGCCCAAAAACGTTGAAATTATATCTCCAAAGGCGTCCACCGTCAGATAATACATCATTATTCCAAGCAGCAAACCCAGCCATTTAAGTCTTCCAAGCAAATCCGCCCTTTTTCTTACGCTTTCCATATCTTTTCCTCTCATTTTTTGATATGTTTATTATATTCGCAAAGCGGCGTTCTGGCAATATGTCTTTTCAATTTCCCGTATTTATGATATACTTTTCTCATACCTGTATCAAAACTTGTATCAAAGAGTCGAAAGACGATCGCGGCAGCGTTGCTAAGGCCGTAACTGCTTTCGGCGCGATTGGAGGGAAAAATGAATTTGGCAAAACCTTTAAATAAATATTTTGACCATACCCTGCTGAAACCCGAAGCTACCGCTGAGCAAATCGACAAGCTCTGCAAGGAAGCTGTGGAATGGGATTTTTACTCGGTATGCGTAAACGGCTGCTACGTCGCCCGCTGCGCCGATAATCTCAGAGGTTCTGACGTGAAAGTAGCTGCGGTCATCGGCTTTCCTCTTGGGGCGGGAACCACCGCTTCCAAAGCCTTCGAAACCGAAGAAGCCTGCAAGGACGGCGCAAAAGAAATCGACATGGTTCTCAATGTGGGAATCTTCAAAACCGGAGACTACGACTATATTCGGGACGACATCTCGGCGGTAGTTGAAGCTGCCGAAAAATACGGCGCCATTGTCAAGGTGATTCTCGAAACATGCTTGCTTTCCGCTGATGAAATCACAGAAGCCTGCAAGCTTTCCGCAGAATCCGGCGCCCGTTTCGTCAAAACCTCCACAGGCTTTAACGCAGGAGGAGCAACTGTTGAAAATGTCGCACTCATGAAAAAGACCGTCGGCACTGCCCTCGAAGTAAAGGCAAGCGGCGGCATCAGAGACTACGATACTGCGATGGCAATGATTAACGCAGGAGCAGACAGAATCGGAGCTTCCGCGTCGGTAGCGATAATGGAAGCCTATCAAAATCAGGCTAAATAAAACGGAGGTACACAGGAAATGAACATAACGAAAAAGGGAGCTTTACTCAAGGGCATCTTATGCGGACTTTTCGCTTTTGGCTGCGCTTTCGCAAGACCTCTGGGCTTTGCAGAGCCCGGAGAATACTGGTATATCGCAGGGGCTGTCATCGGCGGAATCTGCGCCGTCGGCTACCTCAAGAAGTGCTTTGAGAGATAGCGCGTAGATTTTCCACTTCGAGAATTTCGCGAGCTAAATAAATTTTGAGAGATAATTGTATGAAGAAAAACAACCAAGAGCTTTTTCAGATGGGCGAAGTGACCAAAGCCCTCGGAATCACCCGCAGGATCCTTATAAATTATGAAAATCACGGCTTGATTATCCCTGCCGTCAAAAACGACAATCGCGGTTTCCGCTATTACTCGGTGGATAACATCGTCCACATCCGGCTTATTCGTAACCTGCAAAATTTGGGGCTTTCCCTTTCGGAAATTGGAGATTATATCGACAACTCCGGCAATATTGACGAGAAAATTCATAGACTCACGATTATTCGCGCCCAGTTGGATCAATATATCGCCCAGTTGCAGCTCAGGCAGGCGGAGACGGGTTCCCATACGGTACACAACGTAACGCTTCCTGCTTTTACGGCGTACTGTCGCGAGTTTTCGGGGCTTGACCTTGCAGGAAAGACCTCTGCGCTCAGGCAGACTTATATCGACGCCCTGAAATCCTATTGTATCAACACTGAGAGCAAAATGTGTACTCAGATTGCCTTCGGCAACCCTGACGACGGGCTTTTTATCGTTCCCGTGGATAACAACAGCAAAGGTTCTGCCATTCGCAGGTTTCCTGCCACCAGCGCCCTCTGCATTTACTACCGGGGGCCTTACGAAAATTTCGGAGAGATTCATCAGATTCTGCGGGACTACGCAAAGGAACACAATATGATTCCCCATGGCATATTCCGCAATATGTATATGGAGGGACCGCCGACCCACGGTGCAAACAGCAAGGCATATATAACGCAGATTGCAATGCCAATTAAATTCGTATCGCTGTAAATGCATCGAACCAAGGCGTGCAAGTGCGCCGCATGAACTCTTTTGCACTCTTTTCGTTGCACTTTTGTTGCACTTCCTGTTGCACTTTTTACGTATCTTCTCAAAATCATTATTGACATTTCATGGCATTCAGTGTATCATTGAGTTAGAAAAAGGATTACCGCTTGGGTTAGGCGGTTCCGTCAAAACTTTGATGATAC
>CAVKSD010000069.1:0-1567 GCA_963658905.1 Bacteroidaceae bacterium | reverse complement strand
AACATTCAGTGTATTATCGAATTAGAAAAAGGACTACCGCTTGTGGTAAGGCGGTAAGTCCCCATGTTGGAGATTGCCGTCAAACTCTTGTTTGGCGGCTTTGGTTTATTTTGAACTCTTTTTGCAAAGAGCGATGATTCCTACGATCAGAATACCTAACTGAATTAAATCAGAAAATGTAACTGCTTCCATAGTATCACCTCCCCTCTATGTATTTGAGGGGACTAAAACCGCCATGCGATAATCCTTTGTGCATACATTAGCATTTAATACAGCAATTGTCAATGCATTTTTTCAAATCATTGTTGATATTTCATGGCATTCAGTGTATCATTGAGTCAGAAAAAGGATTACCGCTTGGGTTAGGCGGTTACGTCAAAAAAGAGTTTTTCAGAAGCCGTCAAACGCAATGTTTGGCGGTTTTCCGTTACTTGCCCCTACCACTTCACCGTCTGGTCGATTTGCCGCTTCTGCTCCTCCGCGCTGAGCCTCAGATAAATCGCCGTGGTGTTCAGGCTCTCATGCCCCAAAACATCCGACAAAAGCGCAATATTCTTGTTTTGCTTCAAAAAAAGGATTGCGAACAAATGCCGAAATGCGTGAGGATGCAGCACCTCGTCCCGGATGTTGTACCTGCGCCCGTATTTTTTTATCTGACTGGCGATCCCCCGCGAAGTAATCTGCTCGCCGTTCCGATTGGGAAAAAGATACTCCGAATCCACCGTATCAAAGTACTCTTTGCTCTCCTCGATGAGCTGTTTCGGTATGATTATCGTGCGGATTTTCCCTTTCGTCCAAAGGGTAAACACCCCCGAACCGAGGCAGCTTTTCTTTAGCTTGGCAAGCTCCGAAGCCCGGCAGCCCGTCCCCGCCAAGAACTTTATCATATAGTAAACTTTCCACTGCTCGTCCCCCGCAAGCCCCCTGAGAAACCGCTTGTACTCCCCAAGGCTGATCACGTTTTCCACCGTGGCGTTCCGCTGCATCTTGACCCCCTTGACCTTGCAATCCGATTTCCCCGCAAAATCACAAAAAACATTCATCGCAACACAACGCAAAGCCGCAGTCCTCGGCTTATACTCCTCAATAAGCCACTGCTTAAATTTTATCATGTTTTCTTTCGTAATCTCGTCATACCGCTTGTAAAACACCCTCACCGCCGCCAAATAGCTGTCGATCGTATTCTGCGACCTTTCCAAATATATCAAATACTGCCTAAATTCCACTAAACTTTTCTCCAACGCTGTCTTCTCCCTATTCGCGAAATTCCCCCGTGTCTCCCGAGCCCAATGTATATCATACCACAAAACACCCTGTTTGCAAGTAATCAGATACCCCCGGCTCCCAAAGTGCCTCCCCAAAACTCACTTCCACCCATTAAAACGTCCCAGCCCACAAACTTTCTCTTATAAAATACACTGTAAAAACCTTTGCCTAATCTTTCGCCCATCTCGATTTGCCCAACACCCCTGCCCCACTTTCCAACAAGGCACAGTTCTCAAAGAATTCTCAAAGCTTGCTTATTTCTCCTAAAAAAATGCCCTCAATCTCCCGTACAAAATCCACT
>CAVKSD010000068.1:0-10478 GCA_963658905.1 Bacteroidaceae bacterium | reverse complement strand
TTGATGTGTCCGAACAGAGTTGCGCCTGCCATAGCCGGAGCAAGGTTAGTTGTGTCGGAAAGCGGGGACATCTTGTCACCGAAGTAAGCACCGGATACGATAGCGCCTGCCGTCATGGCATCCGGAAATCCCAGAGCCGCGCCTACACCCATAAGAGCAACGCCCATGGAACCGGCTGTGGTCCATGATGAACCTGTCGCAAGGGATACGATACAGCAAAGGATACAAGATGTAACCAAGAATACCTTCGGGCTGATAACTTTGATTCCGTAGTACATCATGGAAGGGATTGTACCTGCTGCCATCCAGGAAGCGATGATTGCACCCAGGATTGCCAAAATCAAGATAGCCTGCATGGATCTGTTGATGGAAGCTAAGATACCTTGTTCAAGGTAAGCCCATTTCCATCCGTTTGCACAAGCAACTATGCCTGCGAAAGTTGCAGCGAGCATAAGTGCGATGTGCGGTTCGCCTCCTGCGTCCTTAATAATAGACCACATAAGGAAACCGATCATTGCCAGCATAACCAAAATGGTTTGCCACATAGGAACTTTTCTACCCATAAATAAGTCCTCCTATAAAAATAAAATAAGAATGAATGAATCGTACAGCTGAAGTACTGTACACTCAAATGATACATTTTTCACACATTCTTCACAATTACCCAAGTGGGTAAACCCACCTAAACTTTTGGGTAATTCGAGTTTCCCGGGCATTTCACAGGCAACAGAAGCAAAAAAACGAGCCCGCCCATAAGGGCGAGCCACTGTGAATTACGTATTTACCGTTTTTTCTTAGTTGTAGCAATTACAGAAGATAATCACCAGTAACAAGAAGAAGAATAATAAGCTGGTATCTACGCAGCCGTCTCCCACAAGACCACAATTATTTGCCATAAGTTTCACCTGCATCTTTCATAATATTTTAAACTTAACTAATATTCAGTTGTAGTATACAATATGAAGATGCTGCGAAAAATGTTCGCTAAAGTCAAATATTTATTTCTTTCGGTCTTGCTATATCTCCTCCCGACAGCGTCTCGTCATAGATTGCCCGCGAGCCGCCGATAAATTTCGGTCTGGTTCTGGCGCATACGATAGGGGCTTCTCCAATTTTTTTGACGCTGAGCCTTACAGGCACCGCAACTTTTTTGAGCTGCATTCCGATCAATGTGTTTCCGATGTCGATTCCCGCGTCAGCTTTGATTTCTTCCACCGCCACAGGTTCCTCGGCTCTGTGATACATTGTGGTGGCGAAGGAGCCGCCTGCGTGAGGATGAGGAACCACATTGACGATTTCCGTCCCCGGAAGGAGCGCCTTTTTCTCAACTATTACCGCACGGTTAAGATGTTCGCAGCACTGGGCCGCAAGGAAAATACCCTTCGGCTCGAGCACCGACATTAGCCCATCGTAAATCGCTTCTGCGGCGTTAATGTCCGAGCCTTTTCCGATTCGCTGACCCATGACCTCGCTGGAGCTGCACCCTACAACGAAGATATCACCTTTTTTCAGTCTTGCGATTCCCACAAGTTCCTCCGCCGCAGCTCTTGCCTGCTCCTTTATTTCTTCATAAGTAACGCTCATTTTTTTCGCCTCCCATGCTTTCCGTATTTTCTATGCTTATGCTCATTTCATATATCTTGATATATCTTGATATATCGCGGTTCAAATCAAATCTGCCAGCTGTTAAGATAGTGAATTTGCTCCGGAGTAAGGACATCGATTTCTATGCCCCATGCGTCCAATCTTCTTCTTGCAACCACATCGTCGATTTCTGCCGAAACGTCGATCACCTCGTTTTTAAGGTTTTCGTGGTGGTCGCGGATGTACATTGCCGACAGCGCCTGTACCGCAAAGCTCATGTCCATGATTTCCGCCGGGTGTCCGTCCGCCGCAGCGATGTTTGCAAGCCTGCCCTCGGCTATGACATTTACCCACTTGCCGTTTGCAAGCTGATATCCCATGATATTTTCACGCATTTCTTTTTTTGCTACGCAAGCCTTTTCCAGTTCCGCCATGTCGATTTCCACATTGAAATGCCCCGAGTTTGCAAGGATCGCCCCGTCTTTCATGTTGAGCATATTTTCAACGGTAATTGTCCGGGCGCAACCGGTTGCGGTTACGAAAATGTCTCCAAGAGGCGCCGCCTGCTGCATTTTCATTACGGAAAAGCCGTCCATGCGGGCTTCTATCGCCTTTACCGGATTGATTTCCGTTACGATGACCTGGGCTCCCAGCGCCGCGGCTCTCATTGCGATTCCCCGGGAACACCAGCCGTATCCGATTACAACCACCGTCTTTGAGGCAACGATAAGGTTGGTATTTCTCATGATGCTGTCCCATGTGGACTGTCCTGTGCCGTAGCGGTTGTCAAATAAGTGCTTGCAGTCTGCGTCGTTTACGGCAACCATCGGGAATTTAAGAACACCCTCCTTTGCCATGGCTTTGAGGCGGATGATGCCGCTGGTGGTTTCTTCGCAGCCGCCCCATACTTCCTCAGCCAAATCCGGGCGCTTTCCGTGAACGCAGCTTACAAGGTCTGCACCGTCGTCGATAATGATGTTTGGCTTATGTTCAAGGCACATTTCTATGTGTCTTTCGTATTCCTCAGGGGTTGCGGCATGATATGCGTAAACCTTGATACCGCTGTCTGCCAGCGCCGCGGCGATTTCGTCCTTTGTGCTGAGAGGGTTTGAGCCGGTAACCGACATTTCGGCGCCTCCTGCCGCAAGAACCTTGCAAAGATACGCCGTCTTTGCTTCAAGGTGCACCGACAGGGAAATTTTTATGCCCTCAAAGGGCTTCGTCTGTTTAAATTCATCCTCCATGCCCCGAAGCAGCGGCATATGGTTTCTAACCCATTCGATTTTCTGATGTCCGGCAGGCGCCAGCGATAAGTCTCTGATTTCGTAATCTTTCATTTTTTCCTCCGTTTGCTCATTATTCAACCGTAACCGACTTTGCCAGATTCTTAGGCTTGTCGATATTGCATCCTCTTTCCTTGGCAACATAATATGCAAAGAGCTGAAGCGGCACAACGCTCAGAAGCGGCGTAAGCTCATCTCTGCAATCCGGTATATAAATCACCTCGTTGCTCTGTGCTTCAATCTCCTTTCGACCTTCCTTTGCAACAGAAAGCACGTGAGCGCCCCTTGCCTTTATCTCCTGAATGTTGGAAAGCATTTTTTCGTAAAGGTAATCTTGTGTGTCAAGGCACAAAACCAAGGTTCCCGGTTCCATCAGCGCAATAGTTCCGTGTTTGAGTTCCCCCGCCGCTATGGCGAAGGAGTTTATATATGATATTTCCTTGAGTTTCAATGACCCCTCATAAGCCACCGCCGAATCAAGGCCTCTGCCGATAAAGAAAACCTGATCCCTGTTGTAAAGAATCTTCGCAAGGGCTTCTATTTCCCTTACATCTTTGAGATATCCTGCAAGCTTTTCCGGAATCTGTTTTAGTTCTGCAATAAAACCGCGATAAAATTCCTCAGTTATCGTTCCTCTTGTCAGTCCCATGTAAAGTCCCAAAAGATACATACAGGTAAGCTGGGTCGTGTAGGCTTTTGTGGACGCCACCGCTATTTCCGGTCCCGCCCATGTGTAGAAAACATCCTCCGATTCTCTCGCTACGGAGCTTCCCACCACGTTTACGACGCTCAAAATTCTTGCTCCCTTTGCCTTTGCCTCTCTAAGGGCTGCCAGCGTGTCAAGAGTCTCTCCCGACTGGCTTATGGCAATAAACAATGTGTTTTCGTCCACCAGCGGCTCTCTGTATCTGAACTCCGACGCCACGTCCACCTCAACGGGTATGCGGGCAAATTTCTCGATGACTTTCTTTCCCACAAGCCCCGCGTGGTATGCCGTGCCGCAGGCGACGATATATATTCTGGAAAATTTGTCAAGTTCCTCTTTGGTAAGGGAAATTCCGTCCAGTTTGATATGTCCACTTTCGTCCAGTCTGCGGTTCAGGGTTTCGCTTATAGCCTTAGGCTGCTCGTGGATTTCTTTAAGCATAAAATGGCTGTAGCCCTCTTTTTCCGCAGCGTCCGCGTCCCATGTAACGTGGAAAACCTCCCGCCGCACAGGGTTTCTGTCTTCGTCGTAAATCTTAATTTCCTCTGCGGTGACCACCACCATTTCGCCGTTTTCGATGAGATAGATCTCTTTGCAGTGTTTCATCAGCGCCGGAATGTCGGAGGCGATGAAGTTCTCACCTTTGCCGATTCCCGCAATCAAAGGAGCGTCCTTTCTGACCGCAACCATTTTGTTCGGGTCTTTGCTGGAAACAGCCACCATAGCATAGGCTCCCCGCATTTCCTGCATCGCCGCATAAACCGCGTCTTCCAATTTTGTATGATTTTCCATGTGAAGGGCAATGAGGTGCGCAATGACCTCGCTGTCCGTTTCCGATTTGAATTTTACGTTATGCTCTGCAATGAGTTTCTGTTTCAACTCAACAAAATTTTCGAGGATGCCGTTGTGAACGATTGCCACCGTGCCGTCCTCACTGGCGTGGGGGTGGGCGTTTACATCCGAAGGCGCTCCGTGGGTCGCCCATCTGGTGTGTCCGATTCCCGTGTGACTGTCGAAGCATATTCCCCTTGCCATTTCCCGCTTTAAAAGTTCTTCGAGGTTAGCAATCTCTCCGACTTTTTTGCGTATATCAATTCCGCCGTTTCTCACAAGGGCGATCCCCGCTGAGTCATATCCTCTGTATTCCAGCTTTTTCAGACCGTCCATGATGATGTCTCTGGCGTCGTTTTTTCCTACATATCCTACTATACCGCACATATTTTATCTCCTAAATTTCTTTTCGATCAAAGCTGCAAGCTCCTCCGCCAAGACGCGAATCTGCTCTGTGTCACTCCCCTCTATCATTACCCGTACAAGGGGTTCGGTACCGGAAGGGCGGATAAGCACCCTGCCGTTCCCCTCCATTTTAGCTTCGATTGCCGCAATTGCCATTGCAACTTCTTCGTCTTTCATATATGTTTTCTTGTAATCGTTGTTTATCTTTGCATTTACCAGAACCTGCGGGTAAATCTTGATTTCCTCCGCAAGTTCGGATAATTTTTTGCCCGAGGAAAGCATAGCTCTTACCAGCTGAATCGACGACAGTATGCCGTCTCCCGTGGTGGTGTGTTCCAGAAAAATTATGTGTCCCGACTGCTCTCCGCCGATGACGCAGCCTGTTTCCAGCATACGTTCAAGCACATAGCGATCGCCTACTCCCGTAACGTCAACCTTGATTCCTTCTTCTTCCATGGCTTTGTGGAAGCCGATGTTGCTCATAACCGTAACCGTCACCTTGTCGTCTTTGAGCCTGCCTGCTGATTTCAGCATCTTTGCGCAGATTGCGATGGTCTTGTCGCCGTCTATCACTCTCCCCAGCTCGTCTACCGCTATCAGTCTGTCTGCGTCGCCGTCAAAGGCAAGACCTATGTCCGCGTGATGTTTCAGCACCGCCGCCTGCAATTTTTCCGGATGGGTGGAGCCGCATCCGTCGTTTATATTCGTCCCGTCCGGTCTGTCGCCGATCGTGACAACTTCCGCCCCCAGAGCCTCATATACCATCGGCGCTACCTTGTAGGAAGCCCCGTTAGCGCAGTCGAGGACGACCTTCTTTCCATCAAGCCTAAAATCAGCGGTTTCTATAAGGTTCTTTGCATAAAGCTCTGTGGCGTTTTCGCCTGCCTCAAGGCACTTTCCTATGTCTTCGCCGGTAATGTGGCTGTTTACGTCTATGCTGCTTATGATTATGTCCTCGATTTTTTCTTCTAGCAGGTCGTCCAGCTTGAAGCCCTCGCCGTTGAAAAATTTGATTCCGTTGTATTCGAAGGTGTTGTGAGAAGCACTGATTACGATTCCCGCGTCCGCGTTGTAATATCTTGCAAGATATGCAACAGCCGGCGTCGGAATGACCCCGGCTTTTATTACGTTTCCGCCTACGGCAAGGATTCCTGCGGTCAATGCGTTTTCCAGCATATCCCCGGACACTCTGGTGTCCTTGCCGATTACCACCACAGGTCCCCCCTCGTTCTTTTTAAGAATATATGCCCCTGCTTTTCCCAAATTAAACGCAAGTTCAGGGGTAAGTTCCTTATTTGCAATTCCTCTCACACCGTCGGTTCCAAAGAGTCTCCCCATTTAAAATTCCTCCTGTACGCAGTCTTTTATTGCTCTGCATTTATAGTTATATTTATTTCCTCCGGAGTGTATTCCATGTCCGTGTACTCTTTTTCGCAGGTACATACAAGGCGTACACTGTGGCTGCCCGCTTCAAGCCCCGTAACGTCGGCGCTCAGCAGGAAATCCTCTGCGCTTATTTCTTTTATAGCATCGGAAAGTGCTGTTACCGTCACCTTTATTTTTACGCTTTCTACGGTCGCCGCCATATCTTCGCTTATGCCGCTTATGGCAACGTCATTTTCGCTGAAAGTGAAAGTATTTGTCTCCACACCCTTAACGCTTACTTTGATGTAGAGACTCTCGGAATCCGTCGCAAGGCTTACTCCTGACGGCAAAATCGGCGTAATGGCGATTTCCGTATCCTCATACACATCTTCAAGGTTTACGGTCTGACAGGTTATTTTGTCAATATTTGCAAGTATGCTGTCCCTGCCCTTAATGGTTATGGTCTTCGGAACTGACACGCTTCTCTGGAAGTCGCTTGATTCAAGTCCCTCCACATTCACTTCAAGATCCACCGTCTTTTTATTGAAAAGTACCGCCGTCAAAGATACGTTTTTCTTGCTTGGCTGGACGTTTTCGATTTCGTTGCCCTCAGCGTCCACAGCAACCAGCGGAACTGTAAAGGATTTCATCTCTGTCTCTACTTTTGAGGCATCCAAAACCGCGTTCATGGTCGTCACTTGGTCTACCAGAGATTTTGCTCCCTTGACCGAAACCGTATCGTCGCTTACCTGAAGAATATTAGGCTCGGTTTCGTCGCCGTCGCTATTGTCGATTATAGGGGTTACGGTTTTTTCAACCGTAACAAGCTCGTCTATAGTCACCGTTATTTTCGGAATATTGATGTTTTCCACCGAAACGTCGTCCGGGGCGGAAATGAAAAGTTTTACCTTATGTGAGCCTTTTTTCAGCCCCTCCACGTCTGCCGTAACGCTGAACTCGGAGTCCTTGATTTTTCCTGAAAAAGTGCGCTGGCAGGAATAGGTGATGTTGACCTTTTGGTAGTCCGTGGAAAGAATCACAAGGTCGTTGGCTTCCAGCTCGTCTTCGTTAATTATGGTTATCGGCACGCCCTTTACGGTCTCAGTTGATGACTGATTTACGTCCACCAAAACATATGACCACAAAACAATGGCGACTATGAGGGCAAGTACTAAATTTACTTTGTTGCTCTTTAACATTTTTTACCCCCTTTTAGCAGCGCTTTTATTTTGTCGGAAAGTTTCTGCTCTGTTTCGCCCTCAAAATAGAGGTTCAGGAGTTTCTTTTCGATTTTTTTGCCGTCTAAAAATCGCGTCAGTCTTCCGTTTTGGGCAATGGAAATGACTCCCGTTTCTTCTGACACGATTATTACGAGAGCGTCGGAATTTTCGGTAATGCCGATTCCGGCTCTGTGGCGGGTTCCCAGTTCTTTGTTCAATTCTTTGTTCTGGGTAAGTGGCAGCACGCAGCCTGCGGCGTAAAGTTTGTCTCCTCTTACGATCACAGCTCCGTCATGCAGCGGAGTTCCCTCATAGAATATGGTCCCTATCATCTGCGCCGTAATCTGAGCGTCGATAACGGTTCCCGTCTCCACTATATCATTCAGTGAAATTTCTCTTTCTATTACAATCAGCGCTCCGGTCTTGCTAGCGGACATTGACCCCACCGCCTCCACAAACTGCCCTACAATGCGCTTTGCTTCTTCTTTGTCCACTTCGCCAAATACGTTGGTGATCCTGCTTCTTCCGAGATATTCTAGCGCTCGTCTGAGTTCCGGCTGAAAAATTACCACGATGGCTATGAGCCCTGCGCTGAGGATTCCCGACAAAAGCCAGTGGAGAGTATACAGATGGAACCATTTGGAAAGCACCGTGGCGACAACCAGAAGCAAAAGCCCCTTTGCTAGCTGCTCGGCTCTGGTTTCCCGAATAAATCCCAATAGTTTATATATCAAAAACGCGATGATCGCTATGTCCAAAACGTCCGTAATTCCAACACTTGAAACTATACTTTCAAAAATGTTTTCTATAATTTCCATAAAAAAATCCTTTCACACTTACTATTTCTATTCTACTTGAAAAACATATCATTTTCAAGTGTGATATGTGATTTTCTTTTGTCATTTGCTCATGCCGACGCATATATATAAGGGAATAAACAAATTTACGGAGGTGTTACATGGCATCAGCTTTTATCAGTCCCTCTACGCAGGAATTTAACCAATTTGTCACCGGGGGAACGGAGGAGTACTATGCAAATCTTATTGCAGACGCAATGGTTCCTTACCTCAGAGCCGCAGGCATTGATTTTACTCGAAATGATCCGGGCGGCACGGTCACTGACTCAATAAATGCGTCAAATGCGGGAAACTATGATTTCCACCTTGCGATCCACTCCAACGCGGCGCCGCCGAGTCTTTCCGGCAGGATTCAGGGGCCGAACGTGTACTACTATCGAGACAGCGCAAAAAGCAAGGCGGCTGCCGAAATATTCGCAAATAATCTTAAGCTCATTTATCCTTACCCCGAACTCGTAAAAACTGTTCCCACCACCACTTTAGCGGAGCTTCGCCGCACGAAAATTCCTGCGGTTCTTGTGGAAGTCGCCTATCACGACAATGTTGAGGACGCAAACTGGATAATCTCTAACATAGAGGAGATTGCCGAAAATCTTTCCCTTTCCCTTGCGGACGTGCTGGGTGTTCCTTTCGTTGAGATTTAGCGGCTGTGGTCCTTTGTGTTCCTCGTCGCCTGCCTGCCACTGCCTACCTGCCTGCCGTGTGTGCGAAGGTCGTATTTGACAACTCCGCCCAAAAATGCAATAATTGTGCTATAATGTGCCTTTGAAAGCTACTTTCAAAGATGCACCGAATATATAAACGAAAATTAAAGCGGAGATTAGAAATGGATAAAAATATAGATAAAACGCCCGGCTTTGAGGAACTGGAGCGACTGTTTGCGGAGATTTTTTCGGGAAAAGTTCTTAACAAAATCATATTTTCCGGAAAGCGAAAGAAATCCCTCGAATACAGCAAAGTCATGTTGCGTCCCATAAGCGTCGGCGGCAGGGTAAAGTATCAGGCTGAGTACACATACCCGAAAAAGGTGACTCATAATAACCTTGAAGTCTCCGAGGCGCGGGGTTTTGCGCTGCGCCTTGTTTGCGAGGAATTTAAGCAGGTGAATGTCTTTACGTCGGAGGGGGAAATTCAGGTTCTTGCGGCAAAGCCTGAGAAGCCGCGGATTACAAGAATGTCTATGGACAATTCCATAGCGGGCGGTTCTGCAAAATTCGGCGGTGCGGTTTCGGGTTCCGCCCTCAGTAAACCAGAGGCGGCTGACTCTGCGCCGGCTTTAGCTCACAACCGTGCGAAAAATTATGTTATCCCTGCGGGGATTCCCTGCGACTTTTTGATTCGCCTGGGCGTTATGGGCGAAGACGGGATCGTCTTTCCCCGCAGCTACAGCAAATTTCGCCAGATCAACCGCTACCTTGAAATCGTAGAAGATGTTTTTCCTTATCTGCCTAAGGACAAGACTCTGAAAATCATTGACTTCGGTTGCGGCAAGGCTTATCTTACCTTCGCGCTGTATCACTATCTCAAAGTTATGAAAGGGCGGAATGTAGAGATCATCGGACTGGATTTAAAGGAAGATGTAATCGACTTTTGCAGCGGCGTTGCAAAAGATTTGGGCTATGATGAGCTTAAGTTTCTAAAGGGGGATATTGCGGATTACAGTGACGACCATGCGGACATGGTTGTCACTCTCCACGCCTGCGATACCGCCACCGACTACGCGCTTATCAATGCGGTTGCCTGGAACACCAAGGTGATTCTCAGCGTTCCCTGCTGTCAGCATGAGCTGTTCAAACAAATAAAAAACGACCTTCACAATCCGATTCTGAAGCACGGAATTTTGAAAGATCGTTTCACCGAATATCTTACAGACGGGCTTCGTGGTTTGAAGCTGGAAAGCGCCGGCTACGATGTTGCGATGATTGAGTTTACTTCTCTTGAACATACCGCTCGCAACATCATGATCAGGGCGGTAAAAACAAACGCCGCCGGAGCCTACGCTAAGAAAAAGCGTGAAGCCGCCCGGCAACAATATCAAGCCTTATGTGATTTTTATCGGGTACAACCGACAATAGAAAAACTCGGCGAGTGATCATCGACATGCCGCCTGCGCAAATAATTTCGGGCGGCTTGTCATTTTTTACAGAGCTTCGATTTTCTCGGCTGAAAGTCCGCTAAAGTGCCGCGACTTCGCTCAGTGTCAAACCTGTGATTTCTGCAATTTCCA
>CAVKSD010000067.1:0-10509 GCA_963658905.1 Bacteroidaceae bacterium | reverse complement strand
CGAAATCAAAGATTTCGGGTGAAAGTGAGAACCGCGATACTCGCTCTGCTCGTATTAACAGCGCTCTTTAATCAGAGGTTGCTTTAGGAGAGCGCCTCGGATTTCCATTTAACCGTAGAGCTTATAACTCAATATGTCTCCGTAGTTAAATGGATATAACAGCGCTCTCCTAAAGCGTAGTTGGCGGTTCGATTCCGCCCGGGGATACCAACAAAAAAACCTTGAATTGTCAACAGTTCAGGGTTTTTTATTGCTCTTATTTTTTACATTTTGTGCTAGAGAAATGGGATATTTGGTGGTGTGTGGCGATGTATGGTGCGCCACTCACTGCACCACTTTTTGATTTCTTCCGATATGCTTGCTATCTGTTTGCAACGTGTAATTCTTTTTTTAGTGCTGCTTGCAATACAGCGCTAAAGTTGATTCCGTTTTCCTGCGCTACTGCGTTCAGCCATGCCGGAAGTGTGACGGTTCTATTCACCGCTTTGGTTGATTGCGCCATGCGAACCGCTGGCATAAACACATCAATCAGCACTGTTTTTTCTGTTTCATCCGTTTCAATGTCTGATAGCTTAGATGGCTGCGGGATTTCTTCACCGTCTTCCTCCATGCCGAACAGCACGCAGCCAAGTAGCTCTCTTGCGGATGACAGTGCGTCCGCATCGTCTGTTCCGCTTGTGGCGCAGCCTAAGTCAGGAAACACCACCGATATTTCTTCTTCATTTGGATCATATCCGAACACCGCCGGATAATAATATCTATCTTTCTTCATGTTTGCCTCCTTTGGCTAGAGTTCCAACCCTGCTTGCTTTTCGATGCTTTTTAAGGTCTTGAGCGGGATGTCCTTGCATGGGTCTTTCACCGTAACTCGTCCCGGCTTTGTCTGATGTTTGAACTGGTGATGGCTGCCTACAACATTCACCTCGTACCATCCGTCTTCTTTTAGTTTATTGATTACTTCTCTTTATGATATGCTTTTCATCTCACCCTCCCGCCCGATTCTATCTTAACAAATATTTTTATATTCGTCAATAGGAAGCGTGTATTTTTATATTTGTTTTTACTTTTGAAAGCCCTTGGATTATCAAGTTCCAAAGTTTTCTACTTTTATTACTTTTTATCGCTCCGGGAATTTGACGATATTGTCTTGGTTCTTTGGCAGGTCGCTCAGTGCGCTGCGCAGGGCATCTGCCAGCATTTTCGCCGGAGTCCCCATTCCGCCGAAGTCGTCCAGAGAAAACATGATATTTACATCCTCTCTTTCCAGAATCGGCGCCCAGTCCTCGATAAAGTCCCAGAGGAAAATCGCCTGAGGCTCGCAGTCTTCCCACTCGTCTTCGCACATCGAATAGGCTTCTGCTTCGGAAGTCCACACCGGAAGCGCCTCTTCATCCTCAACATCTGCAAAAACCGGCTCATCGTCCTCGTCAAACAGCACCCAGAGCTGCCCCTCGTCGAGCAATTCCTCCACAAATTCGTCAAAAGAGTCGTTTGCTTCCATAAGATCTTCGAAATCCATGCACATCTCGTCAAGGTCAAGCCCTTGATTTTCCGCCTCGGTGTACAGGTCGTCTTCAAAATCCGAAAGCTTCTTGTGAATCCCGGACTCGCACTTCATTTCAACGATAACATCCACCTCGTCCTCTGCAAGTTCCGGTATGCACATACAAACAAATTCCGCCGGCGAGAGCTTTTGGACTTCAAATTCAGACCAGTCGCATATGCGATTTGCCTCCGCCCCCGCGGAAGAAGACCAAAGCGGAATGCAGGCTCCGTCTTCGGTTTCAACCACCGCCACTTTTCCTGCACCGAACAAGATCCAAATTTCGTTATTGCGTATTACTTCTTCCAAGAAATTCTTATATATTTTGCTAAGTTTGATTTTGTTTGCGTTGGCGTCAAAATTGATAACCATCAGAACCTCCGTTTTATGTATACAGTCTTTCTCTTTCCGCGTAAATATATGCTCCCATATTATCCTCCTCGTCGCATCCCACGTCAACTCGCACCAGTATGTGGTCGGTGTACCCGTCGCCTTTATAATCCTTGGTCTGGTACAGGCTATAAAAGTCCTGCCTTTTTGCCGCTTTCTCCCACGCCGTTTTGAGAGCCGCTTCTATCTTGTCCTCGGACAGTTTTATTCCGTAGGCGCTTTCAATCTCGGACAAAATCGCCTTTACAGAATCGGTGGGGCTTGTAAGGGTTTCCGATGTGTAGCCGTTATACTGGTAATATTTATCATCGTTCGTGTTATGATAGACGCCGATTTCAACGGTTGCCTTTTCCATGTCGTCGTCCTCCACGGCGATTGCGTATGTGATTTTGTCGATTCCGTCGTCTTCGTCCTCTCCGTAGCTTTCGTAATCGCTAAATGCAATGACAAAATTATCCAGCGACGCTTTTTTCAGCGCCGAGGTAAGTTTTTCTTCCAGAGTCTCCCCCAATCCGGAAATATCTTTATAGCTTATTTTGTCAAGAGTTCCGGACATTTTAAATGACTTTTTTATGGAAATACCCAAATCTGCGGTTTCTTCGTCCTCGCTTGCTTCGACCTCTGCGATTCCATCCTCCGCAGCCTCTTCACCTTGGTTTTCATCGGTCTCCCCGCTAACTTCTCCGCTTGCCTCGCTGCCGGCATCATCACTTCCGGAATAGGCGTTTTCGTCCTCACCTGAGCAAGCCGCCATGGTGAAAATCAGCATAATTGCCAGGAAAAACATTATTACTCTTTTTTTCATTTGTACCCTCGCACTTCTTGTTTCGTATTTCATAGTCTGCATTTCGCAGTTTTATGCCAACAATTATATCACATTTTCACAGGTTTTCTTTGATTTTTCTTCTTTCTTTTGTGGTTTTTCTGTGGATTTTATCTTTTGCCGATTTCCCAAACCGCATCAATCAGTTTGTCTATATCCCGTTTTACGTTGAAAGGTCCCACGCTGACTCTCACCGCCCCGGTGTCCCAGGTGCCGATGGTTTTGTGTGCAAGCCCCGCGCAGTGATAGCCGCCTCGAACCGCTATTCCGTACCTGCTGCTGAGGGTCGTCGTCACTTCCTCTGCACCAACGCCCTCTACATTAAACAGCGTAATTCCCGTCTTTTCTTCGGCAGGCGGACCGTACCGCTTCACAAAGCCCATGTTGTCAATCGCTTCGTCAAGATAGCCGATCAGCTCCCTTTCGTATTCTTCTATCACATCCACGCCGATTTTATCCACAAAAGCCGCGGAAAAGCCAAGCCCGATTATGCCCGGAGCGTTAATGGTTCCCGCCTCGAAGCCCTCCGGAAATTCCGCCGGCTGAGTTCTGCTTTTGGACTCGGTTCCCGTACCTCCCGAAACTAGCGGCAACAGGGAGATGCCCGGATTTACATACAGCGCTCCTGTTCCCAGCGGCCCCAAAAGCCCTTTGTGTCCGGGGATGGCAAGCATTCCTATGTTCATCTTGTTTACGTCAATGGCGTGAGAGCCTGCCGCCTGCGCTCCATCAACCAGAAAAATAATTCCCCGTTTTCTTGCCAGCTTTCCTATCTCTGAAAGGGACATCAGGGTTCCCGTAACGTTTGAGGCGGCGGTGATGGCAATGATTTTGGTGTTTGGACGTATTGTTTTTTCAATGTCCGCCGGGCGTATTCTGCCCTCGCGGTCCGCCCTGAGAATCGAATGGAAAACGCCTCTTTTTTCAAGAGTCTTGAGGGGACGAAGCACCGAGTTATGTTCCATAGATGTGGTTATAACATGGTCGCCCTCCTTGAGGCTTCCCAGCAGCGCCAAATTCAGTGCCTCCGTCGTATTTTTGGTAAAAACTATTCTGTCCGCCTGTTCAATATTAAAAATCTTTGCGACATTTTTTCTCGCCCTATAAACCTCCTCGCCGGTTTTCATGGACATGGAATGTCCCGACCTTCCGGGATTTCCGCAGTATTTCATCATACATTCTTCCATTGCCGCCACCATGCCCCGCGGTTTTGGGAACGAGGTCGCCCCGTTATCTAAATATATCATAAGCCTTTCCTCACACAATAAAAAATACAAAGTGCAAAATAAGAAAGTCGGCTTCACCGATGAGATTTTTAGCGGTAGACTTTCTTCTTATTCCGGAAATATCGGAAGGATATTTCCTACATGATAAAAATAGAGGACATTGTATCCTCTATATACTATGCTATTTGCCTTGATTTTGTGTAATTGTGTAAGTTTAAAGGTTTGACGCCTATTCGCCGTGACTGGTTATTCCGCTTCCGCTTATCGGAATTGCGTCCCCCGCGTAGGTAGCTTTCATTCTGAGATTTGCTTTTCCAAAGTCCTTGACTCTTGCCAAAATTTCCCGCGCTTCGCGATATCGCTGCCCGAAATAGCTTGCCTGATCCGAGGCAACTCCGCAGACGCTGATTCCCAGCTTCTTTCCTATGTAAAGCGCCCGGTATTCGTGGTATTTTTGCGTAACCACAATCCCTCGCTCCACCTGAAAGATGTCCGCCGCCCTATACATCGAGTCATAGGTCGAAAACCCCGCGTGGTCGCAGAAGATGTCGTCCTCCGGCACTCCCGCCTCTTTTGCATATTTCAGCATGACATGGATTTCGTTGTGACTTTGCTGTCCGTTATCTCCGCTGAGCAGCAGTTTGGGCACGAGTCCTTGCTTGTACAGTGCGATTCCCACGTCAAGCCTGTCTTTCAGCATGGGGCTTGGGGTCTGGCTGTCCTTGATTCCGCAGCCTAGCACGATGGCACAGTCAGCGCCGAAGTCTTCGAGCTTCGCCCTGGCCGCCGCGTTCATCTCAATGTCGCTTCCCTGAACCACATAAAATATGTCCGACTGTGTGCTGCTCTTGACTTTGCCGTTTACCAGCATAATTACCATGGAGCCTACCATGGCGAGGGAAATCACGGCAAGCGAAAGCCTGAGAAAAAACCTTTTTATCCGTTTCATTTTTTCTCCGAAGTCTCGCAGCTGCCGCCGTTTTCCTGCTCCGCTTCTCTTGCGTAAAATTCTTCTCTGAGTATCGAGTAGACAAGGTTGTCTCTGTCTGTTCCGTCGTAAATGTGGTAGCCTCTGCGCTGGATGCCTTCGAACTTGAAGCCGCATTTTTCGATAACACGCTGGGAGCGCTTGTTTTGAGGGCCGGTGCAAATGGACATAACCTCCAGATTAAGCTCGTCAAAGGCTTTTTTCATCACAGCCTTCGCCGCCTCGGTCATATAGCCGTGTCCCCAGAAATCTTCGCCCAGGGAATATCCCAGTTCGCGGCTGTTTACGCCCTCTCTGCGGCGGTCAGGTTCCAGTCCGATGCTTCCCATGAGTTTTCCGGTCTTTCTGTCCCTTATCGACCAAATTTCATAGGGAATAAACATTTCCTCGATTACCTTCTTAGATTCATCTTCGTCCTTGTGAGGCGCCCAGCCGGCGTTTGGCCCCACATTGGGGTTTTTTGCATAGTCATAAAGCCCCTTGACGTCCTCCACGGTGAGAGTCCACGGCGAAAGCAGAAGTCTCTCGGTTTCAATTTTTGACATGTTCATCTCTTTACCTCCTTACTCAGTTGTGCTTAAAATTTCATTATTCTTGGTTTCTATCTGGCTTACTTTCATGTTCGGTGCGTCCTCCGGATCCACGTCTTCCAAAAGTCCCAATATGCTTTCTCCCAGATATATCGTCTTTAATTCCTTGCCGTCAAGCGTCACCTTGCTGTACTGCGTGAAATTTTGCCCTTTTATATAATATGTGTCGCCGATTTTCACCACTTCGTCTATCTTGATGTCGTTGACGCCCATCTTGAGGTCTTTCGCTTCGAAAGGATTTTTTCCGCCGTAAATATATCCTTTGCCGTACAGCATATCGTATCCGAGGGCTTTCAGATCCTCAAGATATGTCTCGCTGTTTTTGTGGTTCTGCTGATATGTAAACACGGTTCCTGCCTGTAAATCCACCAGATCCATCATGTACGCCGCAAGCTGGTATGTGTGAAGAGTCTCGTCGTCTTTCTTGAGTTCGATGTTGTTCCAAATGAGATACTGAGTTTCGTAGAGGTTACCGCTTTCCAGATCATCCTCCGTTATGTCGATTGCCGGAATGTGGTCGCCGTACATTGCCAGCATAATCGGCTCGTCCCTCTCGGAAAGTGTTTCCACCAGCTCCCCTATGAACTGATCCATTTCGTAAATCTGGTTAACATAATATTCGTACTTCCATTTAAGCTCCTCACTCGGGGCAGAAAGCACCTTTATCTTAGGATTTGCGATTACCTGCTCACTTGGATATTTTCCGTGACCCTGAACCGATATTGTGTAAATCATGTCCCTGCCCGGAGTGGAGTCCAAGGCGTCCTCTATGCACTCCGTCAGCACCTTGTCCTTTGCCCAGTTTTTCGGGGTTTTTGCCACATTCTTCATGTATTCCACACTGGTAAATGTGTCGAATCCGATGTTTGCGAAAACGGTGTTTCTGTTATAAAATACCGCCCTGTGGTTGTGAATGGCGTGGGATGTGTAGCCCAGGCTGTCAAGGTCAAAGGCGAGGGATTCTGCGGCTTTTTCTTTCAGCACCGATTTGTACGGGTATTCTCCCGGTCCGAAGAATTTTACGCTGAGTCCCGTCAAAACCTCAAATTCCACATTTGCCGTGCCAGCCCCACAAGCCGGAACTTCAAGCTGCCCCGACGGATATTCGCTCATCAGCTTTCTGAAGTTTGGACACGGGTCTTCCGAAAGTTCGATACATTTCAGCGTCATCGGATCGATAAAGGACTCCAGTTGCAAGAACAGAATGTTCGGATATTCTTCGTCTACGTCCTTTTGTTCAAGGAGCATCGCCTCATCGTCGCCCAGCTCTTTTTTGGTAAAAATGCTCTTTATGCTTTCTTCGCTATAGCCGGCAGGTTTTTTTATTCCGGTATTTAGCCACGTATTTGTGAAGCAATACACAACGCCGTAATCCCGATAGGCGTAGGCAAGGTTCCCGAAAAAGGTTTCCACAACCCCTGTGCTTATTGCAATGGAAGTTGAGGCAAACGTTGTGATGATTACCAGGCATACCGCCACGAGGTTTCGCTTGCGGTGAAGCTTGTCCTTTTTCTTTGGCCCTTTGATAAACAGTAGCACAAGTCCGACGATTGCCAGTACAATCACCACTGCCACCAAAATGATTTGCCACGTTTTTAGATAATTTGTTACGATTGTCAGACCGTCCCCCAGATTGCTCAGGTCTTTTACAGTAAAAGGAGTCATTCTCTGGGTTAGGATAACACCGTTGACAACGCCGATTCCAAGCCAAAATATTGATATAACGGTAAATGCGAAGGCTCGCCTCTTAAAAATCGAAGCCACGCAAAGAGTCGCAAATATTATTAGCGCGTTATACAGGAACACGACGGGTTCTGTCGCCATGAATTTAAGACCGCCGACAATTCCCGCTGTGGTAAAACGTCCCAGTGTTTCTATGACAAGGTTAAGGATAATCGCCAAAATTCCGCCAAACACAAAGCTGTTTTTGTAGAACTTGCGCTTGTCCATGGTTTCGACTTCGCGAATTGTCTCTTCAACCTTTCTGTCCAGCTTTTCAAACTGGTTGAAATGCTCGAATTTTTCCAGTTTATTTTCCGATTTTGTTTCCGGTTTGCTTTTCTCTATGTTCTCTTGCTTTTTTTCGTCCATGTATGCCCCTTTCCTGTTATAATCTCAAAGCCACCTGATTTGACAATTCCGCAAATTCCTCCAAGTTCAGTGTCTCCGCCCTCCGGGACGAGTCTATGCCCGCCGCCTCAAGAGCTTCAAAAACCATTTCCCTGGTAATATTTTTTACCCCCATAAGCGAATTGCTCAGTGTTTTTCTCCTTTGACCGAAGCCAGCCTTTACCACCGCAAAGAACAAATCCCTGTCCTTTACTTCAACCGCGGCGGATTTTCGAATCTTTAAATTTAAAACCGTCGAATCCACCTTAGGCTGCGGCACGAACACCTCTTTCGGCACATTTGCAACGCTTTCGACCTCGCAGTAGTATTGCACCGCCACCGAAAGGGCTCCGTATGCCTTTGTGCCGGGCGCTGCCTTGATTCTGTCCGCAACTTCCTTTTGCATCATCACCGTTATCCCGTCGGCAGCAACGCCTTCTTCCAGCAACTTCATTATGATCGGAGTTGTGATGTAATATGGAAGATTTCCGATAATTTTGACCCCTTTGATTTCCGGATCTGCCGCCCTTGCCTCCTCGATAATTCGGTTTACGTCAGTTTTTAATATGTCCGCATTGATAACCTGTATATTGTCTCTTTCTGATAGGGTTTCCTGTAAAATGGGAATCAAATTCCCGTCTATTTCCACGGCAATGACCCTTCTTGCAACCTGCGAGGCTTCGTAAGTTATGACGCCGATGCCCGGTCCGATTTCAATGACAAGGTCGTCACCAGTGATTTCCGAGCCCCCGATTATTTTATCTATTATGTTCTTATCCGTAAGAAAATTCTGACCCAGACTCTTGGTAAGCCTGAATCCGTATTTCTCTTTTATTTTTTTAATTGTCGATGGTGCGTAAAGCTGCATAAAATTCCTCTTTGCTTATATCAAACTTGTTGAGTTTCGTCAAAAATGCCTTTGCGTTTCCGTATCCGATTCCCAGTATCTTTCCGATCTTTTCCCTGCGCTCTCCGGAGTCCGTCGCTCCTGCAAGCCCAGCTTCAAATAAATCCTGCTGGGAAAAGTTTTCTGCCAATTTTCCCTTGCTATCTGTGCATACCGTGCAGTGAGCCTTTGACAGGGCTTCGGCTATGGCTTCGGGGGTGGCGTTCTCTATCCCTATGTCGCCTTTTTTTGTGGCGAGTTTTCTGTCTAAAAACGCCTGCTTTGCCTTTGGGAATTTTGCCGTGAGCTTTCGCCTTATTTCTTCTCCCGAAAAATCCGGGTCTGTGAAGATGATTATTCCGCCGTCTTTATATGCTTTTTCTATAAGCTCCCAAGTTTGTCTCTTTATCCCGAATCCGTGGGTTTCTATTATAAACCCGTCCACAGCCTGTTTTACTGCGGCGGTGTCGTCTCTGCCCTCGACGACTATCGTTTCTTTAATGCTTATTTTTTCCATAAATTATTCCTGCTTGTCCTCTTGCTTAGCGTCTTTCTGCTGTGTGTCATCTTTCTCCGTTGCGTTTTCTGCGGAGTTTTCCTCGGCATCCTCCGAATCTTTTTCCGAAAAAATAAACAGAAGCTCATTGGGTTTAACCAGTTTCAGATCTCGCCGTGCCTGGGATTCTATATACTCTGCGGAGTTGATATTATCCAGTTTCAGCTGAAGATTTTCCTTGTTTTGCAAAAGTTCCTGATTGTATGCCTCAACCTCTGCTTTTTCTTTGTTGAGGTTCACGATTTTGATTGCAGATATGCCAAAATACGCTATGAGAATCATTACCACAGCGCATAGGGCAATCCTCGTATAATTAACTTTCTTTGGAACTCTGCTCTTGTCTCTTTTCATCCTTTTCACCCACGTAGAGTATACCACAAAAAAACTTTTTCCACAACCAAAGACCCATTATGAATGAAATTAAACCAAGGAGCGATAATTTCCCGTTTTCGCAGTAAAACGTAAATTCGCTGTACAGGAAACCCATGGATAAAAAATACAAGCTCTCCGTAAATATCAGCCCCGACATTTTCATTTTTTTTATTTTCTCAAAGGCGCAAAAGACGCTACGTATCAGTCCACTTGTGAGCCCGCAGGACGTCATGACGGCTATGACCGTAAGCTGCGCGTGTATGAGTTCTGTCATCGCGCCTACTCTTTTCGCCTGCCGAAATTTCGCAAACCTCTGCCGGCCTTTTTAACAGTCTTGTCAGTGTATGTCACCGAGCATATCGTTCCTGTGACCACAAGCATTTCCGCCGACAGGTCAAGTTTTTCTATGTTCAAATTTTTGCCTGTTATCTCTATGCTCCCCTCGGATAAATTTGCCCATAGCGCGTCTTCGTCAAATGCGTCCACGTCCGTCACCTTGCTGATCGTTATTTTCTCGCGGTTTTCAATGCTTATATAATGGTTTTCCATACTGCTTCCTTTGCCTTCCCTTTCCGGTTGCAATTGTTGCATTTAATGCGGATTATTCCATTATATGCGTTGACGGTCTAAAAATATGCTATGACTCGTTGCTATTTTTGCCAAAAGAAATTTTTTGTGTGACGTTTTGCAGCTTTCAAAAAAGGCTATGCCCTAATGATTTTTCGTTAGAGCGCAGCCTCTTAAAGACATTTGCATAAAGGTTTTTTTGCTATAATTCTTCGATTTCACATACAGTCAAGCCTGTGTTTTTTGCGATTACATCAAATGAGATGCCGGACTTCTTGAGGTTCTTTGCAATCTCGCGCTTTTCCTGCGCCGCTCCGAGTTTGATTCCGGACTTCTCGCCCTTGGAGAATCCGGACTTTTCGCCCTTGGCAATGCCTTCGTCGTAGGCGTCCTTGGCGGCTTCTCGCGCTCTGATTTCCGCAAATTCCTCTACCGTGATCTCTTTGAATAACATACCCG
>CAVKSD010000066.1:0-10548 GCA_963658905.1 Bacteroidaceae bacterium | reverse complement strand
AGGCTAAATCTTATAACTTGATGGTTTTGCTTGTTGATAATAAATTTGAAAAAAATATAAATTTATACTATTATGAAGGTGTAAAAACAAATAAATGAGCATGATAAAAGTAAGGTAATATTATCATTTAATTGAATTCTAATATTAACTTCAAAAAAATATATGTTAGTGTATTCTATATCAGTTGCTTCATTTTATTCTTTTTATAAGAAGATTATTTATTAGTATTTATTAGTTTTGGTTTTAATAATAAATTCTTAAAATATATCTTCTTAGAATTGTTTAGTTCAAGTAAGAGAGGACTTACTTGGACAGAAAATAATTCGTAAGGTGTTTTATCGTTTAGAATAGCTAAGGATAATTATTAATATGATTTAACGCCAAATTTAATTGATCTTGATTTATTAAATTAAAATCAAATCCTTTAGGAAAGATCTTGCGAAGTTCTTCATGATTCTTCTCGATCTTTCCTTTTTGTTGGCTTTGTCTTGCATCACAATAGAAGACTTTACATATTTTATTATCTGAATTTAAAGCTTTCTCTATTAGGTCAGGTTTAGTGAATTCACTTCCTCTGTCTGTTAAAATACAACTAAAGTATTTAGCAAATATATCATCACCTATATCATTCTTAATTTTATTGAATGTTTCTACAATACTATCAGAAGAATGATCCTTAAGTTTAAATGCAAGCATGAAGTTAGATTTTCTAAATAGAAGGGTCATAATAAATGATTTATGATCACGTCCTTCAACACTATCCAATTCAACTACATCAGTATATGGATTATCAGTTATATATTGTAGAAATATGTCATAAGTTCTATTTAAGAGATGACTACGATCTTTTGATGATTCTATATCTTTCTTGCTTTTTCTTTGCTTATATCGCATTTTTCTAGGCAAATGTAAATTATCTAATCCTTTTATTAATCCATTATCAATCCAGTTATAAACTGTTTGAATAGAGTAAGGAAACTCATCAGGACATTGAGACTTTATTGCCATTAAAGATAGATTTCGTTTTACTAGAGGAATTAAAAATTCACTAAATTCAGTTAATTCTTCTGAAGTGATTCTTTCACCAGAATGAGCATCTTTTAAATTATCTTCATATTTCTTTTGTGATTCAGTTGGATTATAGATGTACTTATTTAACTTACAATCAATATAAGAAGGACATCCATTACATACACCACAAAGATGCTTCAACTTTTTACAATGTGGTTTTAAATCAAAGGCACAACAAAATGTATTACAACTAATATTTGTTGCAGGACAAATATGGCATTCTCTTGTGCATTTAGAATTACCACATGTATTATGAAGGTGACATTCGTTTTTGTGACCACATTTGTTCTTATAAGCACCAGATACTTTTAAAGATTTGTTTCTGTCAACTTCATACTTAACTGTGGAAATATCACAATGAAGATATTTAGCTGTATCAGTAAGATTTAGACCTCTTTTTAAACAATGATATAATGACTCACGATCATCAATAGTAAGATGTTTGGATTTTTTATGAATCCTTTCAGTAGCAACAGTTGCCATTGTTATAACTCCTTTCTTGAGCAACTGATATATTTTATTTTAATATTTTTGAAATTAATTTTGGACTTACTTAATTTTTGAAGTTAATAATTTAATTAAGTACAAAGCAAATCATATCGCAAAGCGAGAGAATGACGGAATAAACTATTGACAATTAGGCTATCATTTGATATAATATAAAAAACAACAAGTGATAGGTGATTGCTATGGATAAACTTATAAAAACCATAAGACAAAGCGCAGGAATGAACCAAGAGCAGTTTGCAAAGGCTCTCGGAACGACAGCATTGTCTATCAATCGGTGGGAGAATGGGAAAACGCAGCCAAACAAGATGGCGCAAACGCAGTTGTTCGAGTTTTGCAAGAAGAACAATATCGACCTATTCGACTACATTGCAAAGCAGGTAAAGCGCGATGCGGACGATAACAGGTTGATTGTTTATCATGGCTCAAAGAAAGGCATCACTGGCAAGATCGAACCGATAAGCCGTGAATCGTGCGACTTTGGAAAAGGATTCTATCTCGGTACTGACCCGGCACAACCCTTAACCTTAATCTGCGATGAAGACAAACCGATCCTTTACACGATGAAACTCGACCTAACAGGACTAAAAGTCTTGAAAGTCAAAATGAACCTCGAATGGGCAATGCTGATTGCTTATTATCGCGGGTATATGGACGAAGTAAAAGGGAGTGAAATCTACAAGAAGTACGAAAGTTTGGCTGACGGATACGATGTGATACTCGGCTATATCGCCAACGATCGTATGTATCGAGTGATGAAGAGTTTTTTTGAAAAGGAAATAACCGATGTGGCACTAATACATAGCCTTTCGGCATTAGACCTTGGACGTCAGTATGTTTGTAAAACAGCAAAAGCGTGCGACCAGCTCGAAATCGTAGACAAGAAAGAATTGACATCCCTTGAATTGGCAATACTCCGAGATAAGAGTATTGTCAGAAGACAAGAGGGAATAGACCTTACGGAAGAGATACTGCTGAAATATCGTAGAGAAGGAAAATTCTTCGACGAAATCTTGAGAGGTGAGTGATATGAGCGACAGTTTACAATCGGCACTTTCGGATATGCAAGGGCAATTGTTCGAGATGTCTATCGAAAAAGGGCTTGATAGCGAAACCTTTATAAAGGCTTTTATGCTATCAGACATAGCGAGCGACCTTGACTCGGAATTCAACCATATGCAATGGGCAGGCAAAGAGTACATTATGGAGCGTATTCTTGACGAGCTCAAAGATAAGTTGAAAACAGGCGGTGAGATATACGACCGAGAAACAATGTACTGGACGGGGTATGTTTATCGCAGATGGCATTATTACACGGGCGAAAGCAGTAAAGAGATTTACAAGCAAGCGCCCGCAAAAACGATGCGGATAACCTATTTCCCATATCACACAATGAGTGTAGAAATGGCAATAGACAGACTGAAAGAGTCGTACCAAGAAAAACACAAAAAATAGTGTAAGTTGAAATACTAAATTCCTTATTTAAAAGCTTTATAAAACGGAATTTAGTATTTCAACTTACAAATAATGAAAAACCATACGAAAGAGCTTGTAATTTAGGGGATAAAATGATATTATATTAAATATAAAATACCCCTAAATGGAGAATAACATGGAAAATAGCTTTGAAAAAGTTCAAGATTTATTACGGACAAAAGCTGAATTGCAGGCAAGACTTAATCTTATACCCTATGACGGAGCAGTTGAGGTTAAGGAAGTTTCTGGGAAAAAATATCTATATATACGAAAAAAAGAGATGGGAAGAAGAACTTCGACTTATGTTGGACCATATTCGGATGAACTCTATCAAGTTTTATTAAAAAGCGTAAAAGATGCAAAGGCAATAAAAAAGAGTATTCGAGCAACAGAAAAGGAGCTTGCGATTTGTGGTTATACTCAAGAAGAATTAGATCTAATGGTTGTGTTAAATATGGATTTCGTAAGAGCTAATATGAAATCTATAATCTACGATCAAGCTGTATTGGAAGGAGTAGGAACTACATTTCCGGATACGGAGCTTATAATAGAAAACGGCAAGGTCAACAATGTAAGCGCCGAGGATGTGCAAAAGATATTAAACCTTAAACATGCTTGGGAATTTGTGTTGGATAAGGATGTCATTCAAGCAAAGACAAATTATTATGTATGTCAATACATTGCGAAATTTGTAAACGAAGGGTTTTATCAAGAAGGCGGTAGGATTAGGGGTGTTCCGGTTACAATTGGTGGCTCAACTTATATTCCCCCATTACCAATAGAATATATTGTTAAAGAAGATATCGATAACATTATATCATCCAGTGAAGATCCTGTTGCGATAGCGATTGAGCTTGCCTTATATGTAATGAAAACGCAAATTTTTAATGATGGCAATAAGAGGACCGCAATTATTTTCGCGAATCACTATCTTATAGCTCATGGTAGCGGACTAATGGTTGTGCCGGAAAGTTTAGTTCAAGAATTCAAAAAATTATTGGTACAATATTATGAAGACACGGACTTGGAGTCAATCAAAATATTTTTGAGAGAAAAATGTCTAAAACAATTGAATAATTAGGGGCGTTTTCAAAGCAATAATATTATAAAGTGTCCCTAAAACAGGTAAGCATCAGCCCAATGGTTGGTGCTTTTTTCATACCCAAAATAGGAGGAATGAATGGAAATAGAGAGAAGAAAGGTGGACGAACTGAAAGCCGCCGAGTACAATCCGCGCAAGGACTTGCGACCGGGTGATGTCGAGTATGAGAAACTCAAGCGAAGTATTCAAGAGTTTGGAGCTGCGGACATCCGCTGACGATAAGGTCATATCAAAGGAGTTTTGCACTGCTGCTTGAAAAGATAGGTGTAGAGCACAAAAACTTTCACTCACTCCGTCATACGTTTGCTACTCGTGCCTTAGAGTGCGGAATAGACATAAAAACGCTGTCCGAGATACTCGGGCATAAAAGCGCGACGGTAACGCTAAATAGATACGTACATTCTCTTACCGAACACAAGCAAAATATGATGAACAAACTCGGCAAATTGTTTGAGGGTGATAAATAAAAAAGCAAGGCATAAGCCTTGTAGATTGCCGATTTTTGAGGTTTTGACTCTCAAAAAAATGTACGCCTAATACACTATTAGTGGAACAAATTTCACACTTCCGTTCCGCTAATAAAGCCAAATAGAACATATTTTAAGTTTATTTTAAGCAATTACAAAAAAGCATACCGAATGGGTATTTTTATTGACAATTATAAATATTTATGCTATGAATATTTTGTAAAGATGCTCTATAAATGTTCGTCTAATAGTGTATTAGTAGAACAAAAATTCTCGTAAAAAAGGCGTATACGATGCTGAAAAAGGGTCTGTTTGAAGAACTCGCTGCCCTTTGCAGATGCGAATGCATATCGAATATACTTTCGAACCATATAACGAAATAGCCAAGCGGAACGCCAGAATCTCATTCGTATCGAAGATTATTCACTGAGAGAATTATCCGACCTGTATGAGTATCTTTACGGCGAAAAGGTTGAGTTTTGCGATTATTGGGAAATAAAAAATTAGGTAAGGTTTTATAAGCGTTATACCCGAAAACACCGCAAAAATCAATGGTTTGTATCAAAAAAATCGATCAAAAAACGTCAATTTTGTTCTATTTTATTCTACTAATAATATATTAGTAGAATAAATCTTGCGTAGCGGAAAGTTGCTTTGAGGAGAAATGCGTATGAGTAAAAAAGTAAAAATCATATCGACTCTTGCGTGTGTCGCAATGGCTTTTATCGGCATACTTTTGTTTTTTGTTCTTTCAAATGACGACAAACTTCTCGAACACACTACGATTAACTTAAAGGGTGAAACGACAAAAACGCTTTCAGTGGAAATTAAAGATTTATACCCAACTAGCGTAAGCGAATATGAAATTACGCTTAACGGCGATCATCCCGAGGAGTTTTACATAACCCTTTCATTCAGAGAGAAATCGGACAGCAAACTTAAAGAATATATCGACGTGAAAATCGAAACTGGTAACGTAGCGATAGAAAAATCACTCAAAGATCTTTTAGACGGAAAAGAAAAGCTGTCTCTTGGAAAAAATTTCACAAATATAAAGATAACTTACACGATGAGCGAAAGTGCAGGAAACGAAACTCAAGGTGCGGATATAAATTTTTATATCGACCTTACGACAAAACGAGTGGAGAGATAAGAACATGGAGGGGAAAGCAAAAACTAAAACAAAAATAACGATAAAAAAGATTTTAAACATAGTAGGTAATATCTTACTTTATCTTATACTTGTGATTGCGGTTTTCGTGCTTATTGTGAGCATAACGTCAAAGAAGGACATCGACGGCACGGCAACGGTATTTGGCAAGCAACTACGGTTCGTTCAATCGAGTTCGATGGAAGCGTGCGACCAGACGGACGTATCCGCATACAAGATAAAAAGCATAAAAATAAAATCCTGCGTGTTTATTGATGTTATCCCAGAGGACGAAGTAAAACGTGACGAATGGCTTAAAACGGTAAAAGAGGGCGACGTGCTTACGTTCAAGTATGTATATACCAAGCAGGAAACGATCACCCACCGCGTGGTTAATATAGAAGAAAAAGCAACTGGCGGCTACATAATAACGTTAGAAGGCGACAACAAGGTGGATAAAAACACCGTAGGACAGCAGACGATAGACACATCGCAAGAGAGCAGTCCGAACTATATAATAGGTCGTGTGACGGGGCAAAGTTATTTTATAGGTTTGCTTGTCTATGCTTTGAAGCAACCTGTTGGTATGGTGTGTTTTGTTATAGTTCCCTGTCTTATAATGATAGCCTTTCAGGTTATGAAGATAGTGAAAGTAGTGAATGCGGACAAGCAGGAAAAAGCGAACGCCGAAAAAGCGCATCAGTCAAATGAGATAGAAGAATTAAAACGTCAACTTGCGGCATTACAACAAGAGGCTTCGGTAACAGCCATAAATACGTCGGAGCAGACAAAAACACAAACGGAAATGCCCTTAGGCGATACAAACGAGTAAATATAAGGAAAGGAGGAACCTTGTATGTATACAATCATAATATTGTTCATAGCGGTTGTGCTTATCATAGGCATATTCTGCATAGCGGTTGTGTGCCGCGATATCGTGCTTGAAGAACGCGAACGTAAAAGACACAAAAACGAAAAACAACCCGATATAATACCTAAACAGAACGCCGAGCCGATGGTAACACCACCCGCAGTTGTACAAGACGAACTGACAGAAGAAATCGCTGTAACCGAGATTCCTAAAACGGACGAAGATAACGTGGCGTTTTCTACAAACAATGAAACACTTGACGAAAAATATCTTGCCCTTTCGAGCGAACTCAAAGGCTATTACGACGAAATTGTGCGTTATGCCAATACCATAGAAGGGGTAAAACGCTTCAAAAACGTCAATTACGAGGAATATAAGGTGGGTAAAAACCGCCTTGTCCGCTTAAAGATAAAACGCGGCGTAATTCTTTGCGAACTCACCATATCCAACCTGCAATTCAAAAACTACGTCAGCGATAATAAAGTTGTTGTAAAGCAAGCCCCCGCCGTTATAAAGGTAACAGACGAGGCGACTTTATCTGCTGTTAAGGATAGTATCTCTATTGCGGTAAACGCCATCGAAGAAGAAAAGGCTTACAAAAAAGAGCAAGCCAAACTTCGTCGCGCCAAAGCCCGTAAGAGTCAACGCGAAGATGTGGAAACACCAATAGCGGCATAATAATTACTCTGTATTCTATTGTTTTCGGTAAAACGAAAAAGAAAAAAATAAATATTGAAAGGAGGTGAACCAATGGAAAGAAAAAGAGTTAGAACTCTGCTAATGGCGAGTGTAACGATAATGTTGTGCATGGGGTTACTAATAGGCGGAACATATGCTTTGTGGAGCAAAACCGTTTCGGTAACCAACCACCTCGTTGCGGGAAATCTGAACTTAAAACTTGAACGAATCGCTTTAAGCAAAAAAATGCTTGATAACCAAACAGGGTATATGAAAACTGTTTCGAATACCGATACGGTCGATTTAACGACAGGTTCTGATGTAAACGTATTCGGCATAGAAGAAGGCGAACTTGTGGTCCCAACTTCGTACTACGAAGCGACAATGAGGCTCACAAACAACGGCAGTGTTGCGTTTAAGTTCGATTACACTATCAAACTTAAAACCGAAAATAACACTACCGATGAAATTAGTGAGCTTGCAAAACAATTGAAAGTCTATATAGACGATGAAGATAAAGGTTATTTATCTACGTTTATAACAACGGATGCAAATGCTAACAATAATATCGTCGATGGTAAAGTCGTTGTTTCTAGCTGTATTGGAAAAGGTACGGATACATCAAAAACGTTTAAGGTTAAAATCGAGTTCGTAAACGACCAAGACGATGGAAATATTGTCAACAACACCGCTATGAACAAAGAAGTTAAGTTTGACTTGATAGTGAAAGCTGTTCAGTTGACTAGCGATCTAAATCTCGCCTAAAATGGCGATTAAATCGCTTAAAGGAAGTATTTTGAAAACAAAATCAGGTAAAAACAAAAAAATTAAAATCTTATAAGGAGACAGAAAAAATGAAAAAATCAGCAAAAAGAAACACAATAGTTTCTGCAATCCTTTCCACTGTGTTTTGCGTAAGCCTTATGACAGGCGCAACTTTTGCTTTGTTTACAAGCAAAAGTGAAGTAAACATTGCAGTCACTAGCGGTAAGGTAGAAGTTGTCGCTACGATAAGCGACTTATCGTTGTATACGCCTAAAGAGATTGCAACCGAAGAAGGAAACAACATAACAAACGACACTAACATTGCAACGACAAACGACAATGGATTAAGTGGTACGTTTGGGCTTGGGGGTACAGCAACGCTTGAGGATGGTACGCTTAAGCTTGACAAAATGGCCCCTGGCGACAAAGCAACGTTCAAAATTAACGTTACCAATTACAGTAACGTAAACGTCAAATACAGAACGAAAATCGCGGTCGATGACTGTGGCTTATTTGAGGGTCTTAAAGTTAATATCGGCGGCTTAATGGTTCAGAGCAGCTCGATTTGGAAGAGCCTTGCTGCCCCCGCCACCGACGACAGCGCCAAAGTTTCTTCTTACGATTGCTATGTGGAATTACCGACGACTGCAGAGAATACATATCAGAATAAATCCTGTAAAATCGGATACACCGTAGAAGCGGTTCAGGGCAACGCGGCGACGACCGATGACGCAGGCGCATCCCTTGGCGTTGCAACCGCAACCGCAACCGTAGCAAGCTCAAATAACGTTACTACGGGTTCGACCACTTTGGCTTCGGCAGACTCCGTAGCGGTAAGCGAAAGCGAAACTAAATCCGTTGCTTCCGCCACCGTTCCAGAGGGTGCAAAACTTGAAGAAGGCGCTAATTCGTTGACTTTGAACGTTTCCGAAACCGCAACGTCTGACTTCACAGTTACATTGAACGACAATCAATCTTCCAAAACACTCGAAGTTGAGATGAAAGGTTTGTCGAACGAAAACAATAAGCCTATTAAAGTTGTAATGTATATCGGTAAAGCTCTTGATGGTCTCACACTGTATCACAACAATGATAGTATGACGAAAAAAGATTCTGCCACTGCTGTTTCTTCCGATAAGGACTATTACTATGACCAAACAAGCGGTTTTTTAACGATGGCAACAAACTCGTTCTCGCCGTTTACATACGTTTTCGATGCGAAAGTAGTTTCTACTGTTAGTGAATTCGTTTCTGCTGTAAATGACGAAACGATCAAAACCATCAAGCTTGGCGAAGACATCACGATTGATAAGAACGATTATGATGTAAGTAAACGTTTGTATGTCGATAGAGACGGTTTGACTATCGATCTCAACAAAAAGACGTTGACCTCCCCTAACTGCGCCTTAACTATAACGGGCGATAACGTTACGATTAAAAACGGTACAATGGTTTCAGCAAATGGTGGCAGCTACACGATGCAGATCTACGCAGGTATAAACGTACTCGTTGATGGTATTACCATGACCGGTGGCGTTAACGTGAGCGGTAAGAATTCGGCAAATTCCGACCCTGACGCTACCGTAACTATTACAAATTGTAACATCACCGGTACAAATTTTTACGCCGTCTGCGCACAGGACAACTCAGCTGTTACTATTAAAAATACGACGCTGACCAAAGGTAAAGGCGCATTCTTCTGGATAGAAAAGAAAGGATATTCCGAAGGTGACGAAGCATCCAAAGTTGATTCCAAGATCTCGTATGAGAAAAGCACAGTAACATTTAATAACGGTGACATCAGTCAGGACGGTGTTCTTTACAACAAGGTCGGGGTAGCCCCCGTTGCGATTGAAGGCGAGGTCAAATAACCTGGGCGCACGACGCTTACACGCTGGAAAAGGTTTTGGACGATGAAAACATCGCCACCGTCAAACTCGTCAAGGATATCGATCTTACATCTGTTTTGGGAGTGGCGCATTATGTTACGATCGACTTCTGCGGCAAGAAAATCAATGCAAGCGGCGATATGATAGAAGACGAACAATGCGTTATTCAAGTCCTCAATACCAAAACGTCTGCCAATAAGTTGACTTTCAAGAATTTCGTAGGCGGCGGTGAGTTCTCTTCGTTGATGAGCGGATAGATAATTAACACAAAAGCGGAAGTATTCCGCAAAACAAACAAAAAGTGGCGGTTTGAGTTAATCGAGCCGCCTTCTTTCGTTTCAGAAGCCATATAAAACGCAATAAATATAGCGTGCTGAAAGTCGTGAGAATTTTTTCTATGCTTTCGGTTTATATTTAAAGCCGAATTTTGTTACGTTTTATCGGGAATGCTTAATTAAATTATTAACTTCAAAAATTAAAGCTGTAAATTAAAAAGTGTAAAATTAACTTCAAAAATAGGCTAAATCTTATAACTTGATGGTTTTGCTTGTTGATAATAAATTTGAAAAAAA
>CAVKSD010000065.1:0-10845 GCA_963658905.1 Bacteroidaceae bacterium | reverse complement strand
CACTATCCGGTAGCAGTATAATAAGATCTTATGATAACTACAATGATGCGTGCAATAAAAGCATAGATGACTTTGACAGTGTTTATTTAGATAAAAATGATCAATTTGATTTGTCACTGTACAATGGGGCTGAAGATAGTATGTATTTTTGTGCATATGTACCGGAGGATTTGAGCTCATTCAGCAACTACATCTATACCAAAGGGTTCAATCAGTATTGGGTCAAATATAACATTTAGAAAGGTAGGCGAGTGAAGATGAAGAGGCAGTCGAAACTGAAACAGTGCGAGATCTGCGGCGCAGAAATAGCGAAGAGCGCAAAAATTTGCCCGCAGTGCGGTGCAAAAAACAAAAGAAGTAAAGTGTTGCCTGCTATTCTAATTATAGTTGGAGTTATTTTGTTTGCTTCGTTCATCGGTGGTTTATCTGACGACAACTCTGATGAAATCGAGCCAAACATGACTAAGAGTGAATTTATTGATAGCTGCAAAGAAATTTCTTATAAAGATTTAAAAAGAAACCCTGAAGATTATGAGGGGGAGCATATTGTAGTTACAGTGAGAGTAGAACAGGTGGTAAGTGACACAGATATTAGAGCCTACAGCGGAGAAAATGAAAATCCAGAATGGTGGTTTGAAAATGAATATCTGCTAAAAGACGAGAGAAAAAAGGGTGACAACATTATTGAGGACGATGTTGTTAAAATCTACGGAACATATCTAGGAATGGAAAAAGTATATAGAGTTATTGGAGGCTCGGATGAAGTCCCTACGATTGCCATTAAATATGCTAAGATTAAGCAGTAATATGCCCGCATACTAAGATTAGGAGAACATTACTATTTGGCATTGATGTTGAAAAGAGATTTTCATAAAAATGCTGAAAGCAGGCATTCAAAACATGCAAAACGCCGGGAACATACTCCGGCGTTTTAAAATTTCGCTAACTGTAACAAAATTCTCAAAAAATACAAGGGTAAGTGCAACAAAATTCCAATAAAAAATATGCCGATTGCAACAAAATCCTTAAAAATTATAGAGGGCTGTGCAACAAAATTCCGAAAAATCCTGTTAGGCTTTATGCTGTAGTCATCTCGTCGATGGCAGTCATGGCATCTGGCAGGATTTTTATTTTATATTATGTTTATAAACAGCGCGCCCATATGTGATATACTATGATAAACAAAATCGACGTTGAGAGGATGTGCAAGGATGACTGTTAAAAGAAGGCTTTTTTTATCTAATCTGCTCATGATTGCCATACCGGTGCTGATTGCCGCTCTGGTGGGCATCGGGTGCATTGCCGTCGTATTTCACATGGTTGAAAGCGGAACATATTATGGCATGGATGACGAGGAAGAATTTTTCATCGGAACAAGAGCTGCAGCAGAACTTGCGGAGGGTGCGCTAAAAGATGGCGAAACCCTTACCGATGAAGGAACCGCTGCATTGAAGAAGCTTCTGGATGCAAGCAGTTCAAGAATGGAAATATATTCGGGGAACAAGAAAATCTTTGATTATGGCAATAAGGAAGAAGACGACGATAAGCTAATTGAGGCGATTTCGATACTTGATGAGAAAGGAACTGTTGCAACTGCCGGCGGCCGGGTTATTTATAGAACGGTGGAGCAAGTAGGCGGCAGGGACTACAATATATTTGTAATGGTCACGCAAAGCAAGGGAATGAGTAATGACCTAAAAACGGTTATTGTGGCGGCAGGAGCTACAATACTCTTTCTTGTGCTTTTGACTATCCTGATAACCAACAAGATTCTTACAAAGCACGTTTTCAGGCGGATCGCGGAGCCGCTGGACATACTGACAGACGGAGCAGGGGAAATCGGAAACGGCAATTTGGATTATCAAATAACATACGACAGAAATGATGAGTTTAAGCCGGCATGTGAGGCATTTAACGACATGGCGGTGAGACTTAAAACTTCGGTGGAACGCACCCGACAAAACGAGGAAGGCCGAAAAGAACTGATGGCAGGGATATCCCACGATATACGTTCGCCCCTTACATCAATAAAAGCCTATGTTGAGGGATTGCTTGACGGCATAGCAAAGACGCAGGAGGACAGGAACAAATATCTCATTACTATAAAGAGAAAGGCAGAAGATATTGACCGGATGGTAGAGCAGATGCTTACATTTTCCAAAATCGAAATGGACGAATTTCCGATGGAAATGACAAAATTCAGGCTCGACCAGGAAATTAAGAAATTCCTAAGCGATGTGCAAGGCGAGTATGAGCGCAAAGCCCTGATAATCACGGCAGAGGACTTTGCCCCTTGCAGCGTAAAAGCCGACAAACAGCAGCTCCGAAGGGCGATAAGAAATATATTGGACAACAGCGCAAAATATAAAGAAAAGGAGTTAGCTAATGTAAGCATTTCTTTGGAGAAATATGACGGGACGTGTAAGCTTACCTTTACGGATGACGGCCCGGGGGTTTCGGAGGAAGCACTGGAAAAACTTTTTGATGTATTTTATCGGACGGATCCGGCAAGAAGAAACCCTGCCGGAGGAAGCGGTCTTGGGCTTGCAATTACCGCAAAGAGCATACAAAGAATGGGCGGAAGCATAAAAGCCGAGAAAGGAGAGACGGGCGGACTTGGTATAATCATTACTTTGCCATCAGTGGAGGTGTGAAAATGGAGAAAATTTTGATTGTTGAGGACGACAGAGACATAGCCGCAATTGAAAGAGATTATCTCGCAGCGTCGGGATTTGACGTGACGATTTGCGAGGACGGCTATTCGGGACTGAACAAAGGGCTGACCGGAGAATTTGATTTGATTATTTTGGATTTGATGCTACCGGAAATTGACGGGCTTACAATCTGCCGCAAACTCAGGGAGCGGCTGAACATACCTATTATCATGGTTACCGCAAAGCGAGAGGACATTGACAAAATCGTGGGGCTGGGCTTAGGCGCGGACGACTATATTGAAAAGCCATTTTCGCCCAGCGTGCTGGTGGCAAGAATCAAGGCAAATATAGCCCAATACAAGCGGGTGTCGGGAAACAAAAAGCCCCAGGCGGAAATACGAATCGGAGGAATTTGCATTAACACGCAAACCCATCGAGTATATGTAGACGACAGAGAAGTCATTTTGAAAAATAAGGAATATGAGCTGCTGCTATTCATGATGCTTCATGTAGACATTGTCTTTAGCAGGGAGAGGCTATACGAAGAAGTTTGGGGGATGGATGCGATGGGAGATAATGCAACGATCGCCGTTCACATCAACAGGCTCAGGGAAAAGATTGAAAAAGATCCGGCAAATCCCCAATACATACAGACGGTATGGGGCGCAGGATATCGAATGAAAGCGTATTAAATAAAGCATATTAAGGGTAAGGATTGCCACTTGGAGATTGCTTTGAGTTTACACAAAACCTGAGCAGTCTCCTTTTTTATTCGCCTTTTTTGCCTTTTTTGCGAAAAAGAATGCGGACCGATATGCGGAATACGGTATAAAGCTGCTTGCAGTTAAGCAGCAAAAGCAAAAGCAGCGCGGCCCCCTGAACCCACTGGCTGCCGGGCAGTTCAAAATTGATGAACGCAATCTGGATAGCAAGCAGCAGGGTGTTTAGAAACACAAGTCTTTTGAACAGTCGAAACGGGATCCATCGCCGCGCGCTCCTCGCACGGACAAGAAAAACCAAAAAATAGCTGAAAAATGTTGCAATTGCGGCGCCGTAGATGCCCAGAGACGAAGGAATCAGCATAAGATTAAGCAAAATATTGACCGCCGCACCCAGCAGCGAAGTCCAAAAGGAAATCCCGCTCTTTTCCGTAACGGTGTATACACTGCCAAAAAAAGAAGTAAAGGTACAGAACAGCATAGCCGCGCACAGCAGCGGCACATAGCGCCAGGCATCAAAATACGGCTCATCGGCTAAAAGCATAATTTCAAGCTTTGAACCGGCAGCCATAATACCAGCGGCGCAAAACATAACGGAAAACAGCGCTTGCCATACATTCGTATAGAAGCGAATTTGCTCCTCGCGCCCGCTTTTTGATTCACATACGGCGGAATATTGCCATGCCTGCATGAGTATTCCGGCAAGCAGGGTCAGCAGTGTAGGCAGCTTATTTGCGACGGTATAAATCCCATTGGCTTCGTTCCCAAGGAATGCGACGATCATATATCGATCCGAAACGGAGGTAATCCACCAGAAAGCGGTCGTTGGGATCAGGGGAATGCTGTATTTGAGCATACGCCGAAGAATTACTTTGTCAGGGTGCAAAGTCAGCTTCGAGAAAAGACGGCATTTTGCAATGAGAAATAGTGTGCAGCAAAAATCGGCAATAACTACCGAAAGCACGTACCCCGTAATACCCAGACGAAGCACAGCCAAAAAAATGATATTAAGCACAACAACAAGCAAGGTATTAAGTAGCCCTTGCAATGCAAAAAGTATCGTATCTCCACTTGCCCGCACATATTGCCCGCAGACTGTATGATAGCCGCTGCACATTGTAAGCAGGCAAAGCAACGGTAAAAAGTCACGAAAAGCCTCAACCGCCCAAAGAAAGGGCAAAAGCAAGAGAAAAAGCACGCACCCACAGGTGAGCATATAAAAACCGGAACTGAGGATGCTTTTTGGCTCTTGCGGGTATTCGGGCAGAAAGCGAAAGACGCCCTCTGCAATTCCGAAAGAAACAAAGGGTACAAAGAGGCTTGCTGTAGTAATAATCAAATCACCGTTTCCGTATTCGGCAGGGGTCAAAATCCCCGTATAAAAACGCATCATACAAAAAACGACTATTTTTGCAAGACCTGTTCCGATGCTGAGGATAATCGTGTTGCGCATTAAAAAACGATACTTATCCATTCAAGTGCGTCCTTTCTAAATGCAGCTTTTGCGAGGTTTTCGAAAAAAACAAAGGCATGGGGGCGGCGGCAAGCAAAACGCCCGGAACGCCGATAAGCGATAGAAAGAACGCGCTCCTTGCTGTCAAAAGCGGAAGCTGCAGTAGCGGCGCGAAGATTGCGGCACTGCAGAAAAACATGGCTGCCGACGCAGCGCTGAGAAAAGCGCGAAGTGCATTAAATGGCAGACTTGCCTTGAAAACTCCTGCGAGGCTGATAATCCCAACGGTAAGATATAGCAGCAGTCCAATCTGACTTGAGGCAATCCCCATGGCAGGAGCAAATATGTAAACGGCAGCGCAGCAAAGGAAGATGGCAAGACTATTAGGCAATGCGGCGCATAGAGCGCTGCACAGGAAAGTTCCCTCAATTTTGCAGTCGTTTTCTTCAAATGACATGAAAAAAGCAGGGAACGCTTCAATCGCAGCGTCGATTAATGTGATCTGAATAGGGATGAATGGGAAATCCCGATTCAGCACCAGACATAGTATGCACAGCAAAATCGAGTATATGGTTTTGATAAAGAATACCCCCGCCGATTTCGTAAGGTTGTTGACAACTCGTCGACCTTCGGCGATAACATTACGCAAAACCGCAAAATCAGAATCCAAAAGAACGAGCTGACCGATTTGCTTCGCGGCGTCGCTGCCGCCGCCCATTGCAATGGAGCAGTCCGCTTGCCGCAGGGCAAGAAGGTCGTTCACGCCGTCTCCGGTCATTGCAATTCGGTGACCTTTTTCTTGCAAAGCGGAAACCAAGATTTTTTTCTGTTCAGGACTTACGCGCCCAAATACAGTATGGGTTTCAGAAGCTTTCGCAAGTTCACCGTCCGAGAGGGTGGATGCGTCAATACAGTTTTCTGTATTGCGGATTCCGCAGGATTTTGCAACGGCAGCCGCAGCAAGGGGAGAATCTCCGGAAATTACTTTTACATCCATATCCTGCTTGTAAAAATAGCCTATGGTTTGAGAGGCATTTTTGCGAAGCTTGTCAGCGATGATAAGCACAGCAATGACCTCAGAATCCTCTGCCCGGCAGCCTGCACCGCATACAGAGGCAAGCAGAACACGCCTGCCTTGCGACATAATACTTTTTACCTCAGGAGAGATATCTTTGCACAGCTTTTCCGGAGCGCCGATGATGAATCTTCTGCCATCTGCAAGAGTAACGGAAGAATACTTTCTTTCCGAAGAAAAAGGCTCTGTCCCCGACACTTCGTAGGTATCCGCCGCTGCTTGACAGAAAGCGAAGAGCAGCGCACTATAGGTTGCATTATTGTCCTCAGTATATGCAAGATAAGTAGCCATCAATTTCCTAAATTCCCTTTCTTCGGCTTTCAAATCGACTCTTTCTACAACTAGGCTCCCCTCGGTAAGCGTGCCCGTCTTATCAAGGCAGATAATATCGCAATGCGCCAGATTTTCCAGCGAATATAGATCCCGCACGAGTACATTCTGCTTTGAAAGCCGTATAACACCGACGGCAAGACCAATGCTGATGAGCAGAACAAGTCCTTTCGGCAGCATCCCGAGGAGCCCTGCGGCGGTTGCAACCACAGCGGTATCAACGGTAGCACTTCGGAATAAAACTGCTTGCAGAAACAGGGCTGCCCCAAGAGGAATGATAAAAAATCCGGTGAACTTCGTAACGCGCCTCATGGAAGAAAGAAGCTCCGAACTGCTCCCTTTGGACTTTTTTACTTCTTCGACCATTTTAGCGGCAGCACAGTCTGTGGCAGGGCAGAGCGCCTCAGCCCTGCATTTGCCGGAAATTACGCTGCTGCCTGACAGAAGCTCATCACCCGGAAGCTTTATCACCGCTTCAGATTCCCCTGTTAAAATCGCTTCGCTGACTTCAAGCCGTCCCTCTTTTACCAGACAGTCGGTACAGACAACGGAGCCGGCGGCAAAAAGAAGCAAATCCCCTTTTTGGACATCTTCTGCGCGAGCAGTCTTTTCCTTTCCGCCCACGAGCATAGTTACGGCAGGCTGCGTCAGCAGGCTTAGGCGCTCGACCTGTCGTTTCGCTTTGATTTCCTGGGTAATACCGATGGCGGTGTTCAGCACGATGACAAGAAAGAATGGCGTGTTCTTCCATGCGCCCACCGCTACCAGTGAGCACAAAATCAGGAAGTTCAGCAGATTAAAAAAGCTGCATATATTATCTCGCAAAATATGCGATATCGTTTTCGTCGCATTATTCATGTCAAGACCTCATTTCTCTTTTTTGATTATTACGGTTACGCAAAGCATCGTGGAGCGTGATAGAGGAAGACGCTATTGTGGAAAGGCACAGCAGCACGAGAAGCTTTGCCGAAAAAGAATTGGTGGTGAATCCCATGAGAGGATTGTACCAGTCCAGTACGGCAAAGGTCAGAAAGCACAGCGCAAGCGCAATGGACAGATTAAGCAGAATAAAGTATATTTTCCTCATTATTTTACCTCCGGTTCACATATAAATATTCCGTCACTGATTTCTCTCTTTGGCCTGTACGGATGACTTACGATCTTACTTTTCATCAGCATAAAGGAACTATGACCGCCGTCAAGATTATAAGCGGCTTTGCATCCAAGCGACTCAAAGAGCTTTGACATTTCCTCAAGAAACATGCCTCGCGAATAACCGGGCTGCCGACCGTCAACTATCAGAAAACAGTAGTGCCCCGGCTCGTAATATCCGAGAGCGGTTCTGGGATGTCCTTGTTTGATGTATTTCCATGTAAGAAAATCCGTTTTTGCCTTTCCGTTTTTGTCAAGAAGACTTGGACCGAAAACCCAAGTCTGCCAGGCACCCTCTGCAATCACTTTTTGCGGATCAAACTTATCCGGCGGATATATTTTCATTTTGCCGTCGTGGTACAAGACACAGGTTTCTTCGGTGGAATCTGCAATTCTGTACACGATGCCGTTCCGAATAATCGTGCCATTTTCTTTGTGACGGTTATTGCTATAGGAATCTCCGTTGATTGCCAGCACTGATTTAAGCCTCTTTGAGATATCGGAAATTTTTTCGCTGTAACCGACCCCGTATGTGTCCTTGGCAAATGCACTTTGCAGGCATTCAATGTTTCGAATATAAATATCGGCAACAATATAGGAAATCTTTGTGCCGTATTTTATGTGTTTGCCTTTTGCGGTTTTGTCTAAGAACCGTGAATCGTAGGTTTTTCTTGTAAGCTCCACAGAAATATTCGGACTTTTGTAGAGGTTGTCCGTAGAAATGGTTTCATCCGAAAATTTGTCTTTGAATTTCACGCCCCAATCGCTCCGTGAGGCTGCATACTGAACGTATGAACCGACGGAATCGAGACGGTGAGGCATGGCATAAGTATAAAAATAATCTGCGAAAACCAACGCCGCGCCTACCAGCAGGTCTATGGCGAGGAAAACAGAAAGAAGCAAGCCGGCACTGCGACGAATAAATTTTCCTTTACATTTCGTGTTACGACTCATGGCTGGGCGCTCCCGCCTGCTTGTGTTTTGAGGCTACTTTTTCTGAAAATTACGCAGGACTGCACGGCAAAACTTATTATAAACAGCGTAAGTTCGGTCATAATTTTCGCAAGACTCGCAGGAATGTTCAGTATATCTGCGAAAAAGGTGAGCAAAAGCGTGTTGGCGAATAATATACCTACCGCAAGGAGCGCATATTCAAGGGCGGTGGTCGCTTTGCCGTTTTGCTTAAAAACCACTTTGCTGTTCAAATAATAATTTAAGGCGGCGCTCCCAAAGCGTGCGGTAACGTTGGATAGCACCAAAAAGTATGTCCCTGCCGGCAGAACCGAATTCATTAGAATAAAGAAGATATAGTCTGCCAGAAAGCTTACAAATGACGATCCTGCAAAAATGAAGATATGTTTGTAAATTCTCAGCGAATCGCGGATTGTGTCAAAGTGTGACGTGGAATTTTTTTCGTCTGCGTATACGGTTTGAATGGGAATTTCGATTATAGGGATAGAGTTTTGTCTGCAATGCAGCAGCACGTTCATCTCGTACTCGTATCGATTGCCGGCTTCTTCCAGCATATAATCCAAAAGCGTGCGGTCGAAAGCCCGAAGGCCGGTCTGGGTATCGTGAACTTTGGTTTTTGAAACCGCAGAAAATACAAATCTTGTGATGCCGTTACCTAATTTTGAACGCAGAGGGACGTCTTTTTTCAGCCCGCGGCTTCCGAGAATCAGCGTGCGAGGGTGGCTGTGGGCTGCATTTATGACATTTATCATGTCTTGCGGAAGATGCTGCCCGTCTGCATCCATCGTTGCGATTATCCGAATATCCGGCAAAGCGTATTTTATATGGGCAAATGCAGTTTTGAGCGCCTTGCCTTTTCCAAGATTATGGGGATGATGAAGAATGGTCGCATGAGGAATTAGTTCATACCATATACCGCTGCACTGCGAGCTGCTGCCGTCATCGACGACAATGATTTCAATCGGCAGACGAGAGATGTCTTTAACCAGATCCACCAGGCAGTCCGTCGGCTCAAAAGCCGGAATAACTACGGCGGCGCACGAGTTCCTGGCGAGTGAGTTTTTATAGATTTCAGAATTGCTGTTCATATATTTGATACCTCCCATTTGATGTATGGGAAGAGTATACAAACAGACTTTAAATAAAGTAGGAACAGGATATAAACGGGAGATAAAATCCGCTAAAATTTATGCTTTGACAAGAGATGGTTCGCCAGCCGCTTCGCTTGGGACTCACTGCGCACGCAGGCATTTACAAAGAGAATCGTTGCTGACCACTGATACGCAATTCTCGGCGAACCGTCCTCTACATAGATAATACCGCATTTTGTGAATCCGTTCTTTTCGGCCAGCTTTTGCATTGTCTGATTGTCCGAATGCGTGTCAACTCTAATGCTGCGTGAAATATTTTTGCAATAATCCATGGCGCATTGAAACAGACCATGCGCCTGACCGTCGCCGGCAAGTCTGTGGATTGTCACATAAGGCTCATCATTGAGCCAATGACCGTTCTCGATGTGGGCGTATGTAGGATCTGCACCCTCAAACAGGGCAAATACCCCGTGTATCCCGTTTTCATCGTATATGATCTTGCAAACATTCTGGCGGATATCGGATTGAACCAGTGCTGCGTCGGGATAGAAATGCCCCCATTGTGTGGGGTTCCCGCTCTGAATCATATAGTCCTGTGCATATTTGTAGATTTCCATAACACGCTCAAAATCTTCGATAGCCGCATCTCTTATATTCAGCATATAACCCTCCCGCAAATGTAAATTTGTTTGTTTCCTATTGTAACACACTTTCACCTGCAAGGCAATAAAATCCGAAGGGGCGCCCTCTCGGGTTCGAGCCTGTTCTACGAGCATGAAAAGAAACATCCCTATCAGCGATAGGGATGTTTCTTTTGGTGGAGACATCAAAGTCATATCCGAACCATAGGCAGCCTCAATATCCTTCATGGTTATTGTCTCTGTGCCGCCTTTGAAATTGTAGGTGATGACGATCTTGTCGCCAAAAAGATAGATTGCGTTGACAAAGGTATCGATGATATGTTTCTTATACTCGATGCTGTCCGCGTCTCCATATTTGAACTGATTTATCCAGCTCACAACCTGTTCTTTCGTATACTTCGGCTTCTGTAATTCTGCCTGAGCAATAGCAGGTTGCAGACTCTCTTTCTGCCTTTCGAGGGTTTCCAGATGCTCTTTAGTGGAAGATGTAAGGATACCCTGCTGAATGGCATTAAGAATATTTTCGATGCCGCGCTCCGTATCGGCAAGTTGTTTTTTCAATGCAGGGATGGTGGTGTCTTCACTTTCCTGCAAGGCAATAATGCTGTCAGCTATGCGGCTGATTTCATCATCTTTCAAGACGCGGTTTACGGTCAGCACTACGACTGTTTTTTCAATCCATTCCTTCCTACAATGTCAAGCCCTAAATCATTGATTTTATGGGCTTTTTCTTTAAATAGTTACCTCAAGACAAGGGC
>CAVKSD010000064.1:0-10974 GCA_963658905.1 Bacteroidaceae bacterium | reverse complement strand
CGGAGGTCAAGAGTTCGAGCCTCTCATCGTCCACCACAGCAAACCCCTTGAAATTTCAATGTTTCGAGGGGTTTTCAAAAGAACACAAGTTAGCACAGGCTAACTTGTGTTCGTAATGGAGTATTGATATGAAACCTGATTACAAAAACTGGATTCCCAAGGTAATGTTAATCTCGCTTATTGTTGGGACGGCGCTGTCCTTTGTGCTGCTGCTTATTTTCGGCGTGTTCGGCATCGCTGTGAGCGGCGGCCTGCGTACCCCACTTGGCGTTATCTTCGGCATTGCCTTTCTCCTGTGTGCGAAGTATACGCAGTGGTGCGTGTACGCCTACAGGAGCTTTTCCTACGATGGCAAGCGGAAACTTTCCAAACAGATCATCGACGGCACGGCGGACTATATCACCCTGCCGGAGGGCGGCATAGGTCTGGATATCGGCTGCGGCAGCGGCGCGCTGACCATAGCCTGTGCGAGGCGCAATCCGCAGGGGGAAATGCTGGGCATCGACCGTTGGGGATTGGAGTACTCTTCCTTCAGCCAGAAGCTGTGCGAAAAAAATGCAGCAACGGAGGGTATAAAGAATGCCTCGTTCCGGCGCGGTGATGCCCTAAAGCTGGACTTTCCCGATGAAAGCTTCGATGCCGTGACCAGCAACTATGTCTATCACAATATCGCCGGGAAAGACAAGCAGGAACTCCTGCTTGAAACGCTACGAGTGCTTAAAAAAGGCGGCTGCTTTGCCATTCACGACCTGATGTCGCCCAACAGGTACGGTGATATGCAGGCATTTATAAAAAAACTCAAGACCATGGGCTATGAACAGGTGGAACTGATCGACACCACCGGCGGCAAATTCATGACAAAAAAGGAAGCCGCGCGCATTATGCTACGGGGCTCCGCCCTGCTGGTAGGCAGGAAATAGAGGGAGGTGAAAGGGCAATGAAATGGCTTATTATACCCGCGTTTTGGCTACTTTACTGGGGAATATGTTTTCTGGGCACGGGAACGGACAAGAAAAACCTCGCCGGGCTACGGTCTTACCCAGATATAGTCCAGGCTATTGTTAGGGAACGTCTCGATAGCGACGCGCCAAAGGTCAAGTCGCTACCGATAGTATTGCTGAGCAATCTTGTCTTTTTCACGACAATATTCTCGGGACTTGGGTTTGCTTACAAGAGTATACTCGCATTTGAGGGTTATCTTTCGGCATTTTGGTATTTTCTTATTCTCGGTGAAGGTCTGGGGCTGTTTGATCTTTTGGTCATCGACCTATTATGGTGGCGAAACACAAAGCGCATCCGCTTCTCGTTCCTGCCAGAGAAGTCCTACTATCAAGACCCGGCTATGCACATCGGATCGTTTCTGCGCGGCATTCCGCTATTTGCTGTTGTCGCAGCCCTGAGCGCATGGATTGTTACATTTGGCTGATCGCCGGAGCTTGTGGCTCTACTTTTATAATGAGGTGACATTATGATATTCAAAACATTAGGAAACAAAGAAAAACCCGCGATACTGTTCTTTCATGCCATGGGCGTCACGGGCGACAGCAGCCGGCCGGTGGCGGAGCATTTACAGGATAGATATTTTTGCATCTTGCCTACTTCCACGGTATACTGTCCCGGTCAGAAATACATAAGCAAAGCAGACGAAGTTAATCAGGTTGAGACTTTTCTTCGCAAGCAAGGCATAAAGAGCCTTGCCATGGTTGTTTCATCCTCCATCGGCGCCGACCTTGCTACGGCATTTTTGGCGCAGACGAAGCTGCCTGTTACGCATATTTTCTTCGACGGCGGACAGTTTGCACAAATATCCCTGCATCTGCGGTGTATTATGACGCCAATCCTATATTTTGCGATAAAAAGCCTGTATTGGTCGAAAGGCGGCACGCTCAAGAAGATTCTCTGGTGCGATGACGAGGCTATAAAGCCCTATTTCATTGCCGCAGGAGAGGCTCTTACATACGGCAATCTCAGACGTCAGCTTGCGGACAGCTTGGAAGATAAGTCCTATCCTCCCCTTTCAGAAGATCTTCAAAAACGTGCATATTTTGAATTTGGCAGTGTCGAGGAACATTATAAATATCGCGACGCAGTCATGGCAGCATATCCTTGTGCTAACTTTCCGGTTTTTGAGGGACATAACCATATGGAGTATCAGATTCGCGACCCCAAGGGATTTGCGTCTATGCTCCGAAAGATTATCGAAGAAAACTGCCTGCCAAAGCTGCCTTTTTTGAAGAAGCAGGGCTAATCCATGGATAGATACCTGAGAGAAACGCCGATGCTGGATTTTTCAAATCCGGCGATACAGAATTTGATTAAGAAACGTGGCTGGCAGCCGCTGGGAGAGTTTGAGCGGATTCGGGCAATTTACAATTTTGTCCGGGACGAAATTCTCTTTGGCTACAACACCGACGACAGTCTCCCCGCCTCCAGGGTTCTTGCAGATGGTTACGGTCAGTGCAACACCAAGGGCACGCTGTTCATGGCGCTGCTGCGAGGCTGCAATATCCCCTGCCGCGTCCACGGCTTCACCATAGACAAAAAGCTTCAAAAAGGCGCAATGACCGGACTTGTGTATGCCCTCGCGCCTAAAAATGTGTTTCATAGCTGGGTGGAAGTCTATTTGGACGGTCTTTGGTATGAGCTTGAGGCGTTCATTCTAGATAAGCCATATCTGAAAAGTCTGCAAAGGGCTAATCCTGACTGCACCGGCGAATTTTGCGGTTACGGCGTGGCGGTGCGTGATTTCCGTCATCCTGTGATTGATTTTAATCGAAATAATACCTACATCCAGAGCGAAGGCATCAATCAGGACTTCGGCGCGTGCGACAGCCCCGATGAGCTGCTACGGGAGCATCATCAGGAAATGTCCCGGCTTAAAGCCTTTGTTTATCGGAATCTTGGGCGACATCTTATGAACGCCAATGTAAAAAGGATCCGAGATTCGAAATCGTCATAGCCTTTGTGTATTTACGGATCTTCGTAGCGGCATAGAACATGACCATAAGCTCCGTGATCGGCATAGCAAACCAAATTGCGTTGGCGCTGACCAGAGTAGGAAGAATCATAATTAGAATGCCGCTGATGACAAGTCCCCGTGCCACAGAAACGACGAAAGCTGCTTTCGGCTTCATGATTGCCTGAAAATAGTAGGTCGAGAAAATATTAAACGGCAGCAGCAGGAACGACAGCGCATAGGTGCGGACAATGGCGGGAGCCATCCCCAGTATCTCCGGCGTGGGTGACATAAAGATACGTATATAGGCATTCGGACACGCCATGCTGAGCGCCGTCCAGAACACGCCAAAGAATGCCGTTGTCCAAAGTGCCAGCCGCAGTGTTTCGCGGATACGTTCGCCTTTTCCCGCACCGAAGTTTATGGAAATGATGGGTTGGGATGCCTGACCGACGCTGTATGCGCAGCACTGGACAAATGTGCTTACCTGAATGATGGGGCCGTAGATTGCCAGCGCGTTCGCACCGAGATATTGCATTATCTGGCGGTTGAACAGTACCGTCAGGATACCCATTGCCACGTCGATAAAGAATGTGGAAAATCCCGTGACCGTAATCTCCCGTAGCTTGCACATGAGCTTTTCGGGCCTTATCAGGCGAAGCGTGTTTTTGTGACTGAAAAAGTGCGTAAGCATTACAATAAATGAGATGCCGGAGCCGATAGCGGTTGCCAGTCCCGCACCGTAGATACCCATATCGCAGGAAAATACAAAGAAGTAATCACCAAAGATATTAAAAATACCGCCTGACAGCACGCCAAGTGCCGCAAGTACCGGATTGCCGTCGTTTCGCAAAAATGCTGCCAGCATCTGATTGAACAGGAACAGCGGGAACACATATTTGATTGGACGCATATACTCCTGCGCCATCACAAGCAGTGCCTCATCTGCCCCGAAGAATGTCAGAATGGGACGTTCGAAACACATGACCCCGATCCACGCCAGAATGGATAAGATCACCGCGCCAATCACAGCCGATGTAAAATACTGATTCTCACTTCCATCGCTTTTTTCACTGCCACGTTTTGTACTGAAAATTACGCTGCCGCCAATGCCCATCAACAGCCCTAGACTGTAGATAATGTTCCAGACCGGAGCGACGACCGCAAGCGCTGCCGTTCCCTGTGGCCCGTGGTACTGTCCTACCATTGACATGTCCACGATGGAATAGACCGAAGTGATCATAGCGCTGCCAAAAGCTGCTGACAGATATTTGAAGTACATTTGTTTTATATTGTCGTTCAGAAAGTCCATATTGCATTCATCCTTTATTCATAAAAAAACCGAACAAGGAACAGACATTTCAGTCTGTCTCTTGTCCGGCTGTCGTTTCTTTGAACAACTCGCCCTCCGAGCTAACTTCTAAAGTGTATCACGCTTCATGGGAAAGGTCAATAGTTTTCCGCTATTTTTTTCGGGCTCGAGCCCCTTCAGCATTCGCATAAGATTGAAAAGGACACCTATCTCATCTCGTTGGAGCCCCCGGAAAGCGTTAGCTTTTTGGGGAAAAGGAGCAGCAACGAAGCGCATGAAAAAACCGGCCTTACGGTCGGTTTTTGATAGCAGCGTAGTTTGCTGCGACGTGGACATTCTCGCTTACGCTCTCGCCCTCCCGGGTTCGAACCCCAACACAGTTCAAAAAGGACAGTTAGCACCCTAAAGGGTGCTAACTGTCCTTGGTGGAGCATAGGGGGCTCGAACCCCTGACCTTTTGACTGCCAGTCAAACGCGCTCCCAGCTGCGCCAATGCCCCTAATCTTTTTAATTTTACCACAGTTTGGCTCGTATTGCAAGGCTTTACGGAAAATTCGTGATTTTTCTTCGCTTTCTCGCACTTTATATTCCTTATCTTCCTCCTTATCTTCGCCCTGCCACGCCGCTTCCGCGGCTTGACTTTGGGGTGCAGGAAGTTTAAAATATAGCTAAGGACATATAACAGCTATATGTATGTACAAATTCACAAAAGAAAGCGAGGTTCTATTATGGAAAAAGTATATGAATTTTTGAAGAACGCAGGTGTTTATTACCTTGCGACAGTTGATGGAGATCAGCCTCATGTAAGACCTTTCGGCACAGTCAATGTCTTCGACGGCAAGCTCTACATACAGACAGGCAAGTCAAAGGATGTCTCAAAGCAGATTCAGGCTAACGGAAAGGTTGAAATTTCGGCAATGGTAGGTCAAGACCGCTGGATTAGACTTTGCGGAACTCTCGTAGAGGACGACCGCAGAGAAGCGAGAGTTTCCATGCTCGATGCCTATCCGCATCTTAAGGCGGCATACGACCCTGACGACGGAAACACTGTTGTTTATTATCTCAAGGATGCTACGGCTACCTTCTGCTCCTTCACAGAGGCTCCGGAAGTTGTAACTTGGTAGTGCAGTTTGAAAAAAACAAACCATCGGCTCTCATCATGACAGTCGGTGGTTTATTTTTTCGCTAAAGCTACAAGCAAACTATTTTGTTTTTCCTGAATTTTGCCTGATTTACATGATTTTTTTCAGAACGATAGGTGTGATAATGTTGTTGCGATCACCACAATCACAATCGGCGGAAACATATCAGCATCTATAAGCCCGATTGCATAGCCTTTTTGCGCCACAATCAGCGCCACCTCGCCTCTGGATATCATTCCCACGCCCACCTGAATCGACTCTTTGCCGTCAAATCCACATATCTTTGCACCAATACCGCATACGACGATCTTTGTGAGAATCGCAACCGCAAGCAAGAGCATGGAAAAGGTCAAAAGAGAGCTGTTAAATCCATCAAGAGAAACCTTTAGCCCTACGCTGGCGAAAAAAATCGGCGAGAAAAACAGGTAGGACGGCGATGAAACTTTCTTTGCAACTTCATGCTTTATTTCGTGCTGCAAAAGGAATAGTCCCAAAAGATACGCACCGGTTATGTCCGCAATTCCGAAATATTCTTCGGAAACAAAGGCTATGATAAAGCACGCCGCCACCACATAAGTGGTAACTCTGCGCTTACCTTTGTTTGCATCGATAACACCCTTGAAAATGTTGCAATTATATGCGGTCATAATCATCAGCGCTCCGTAGAGCAGGATTTTTAGCAGAATCCACACAATTGAAACGCTTTCGTCTTTGAGACTGATAACTACAGTCAAAACGATAATTCCCATGACATCGTCGATTACCGCCGCGCCCAAAATCGCGTTACCTACCTTGCCGTCGAGTTTGCCCATTTCGCGCAGAGCCTCAACAGTAATGCTTACGGAAGTTGCGGTAAGCACAACGCCTATAAATACGGCTTTCAGAATACTGTCGTAGTCGGTAAGCCCCTTTTCAAAGTAGAAATAATAACACGCCGCGCCACCGATTAGCGGCACGATAACGCCGATAGCCGCGATTACGAAGCAAGCGACGCTGTCTTTCTTGAGCTGCTTGATATCTGTATCAAGCCCCGCGGCAAACATCAGCAATATGACTCCGATTTCGGCGGTCTTTGCAATAAAGTCCGTTTCTTCAATTAAACCTAAGCACGATGGCCCTATCAGAATTCCGGCAAGGAGCGCTCCCACAACCTGCGGCATATTGACCTTGTTGGTCATAGCGCCGAGAATCTTTGTAGTTAACATGATGATAGCAATGCTAAGTAAGAAAAAATAATTATCCTTTTCACTCTCCATTAGATGTAATTTTTTACACATCGCCGACGGTGATTGTACCAAAAACTACTAAAATTTCAATATAGAATGTAGAAGCTTAGCGGTTTATTAGTACACGAAAAAAGCAGCCGAAGCTGCTTTTTTTGTGTTTGTTTATTTATATTCTTCTCTGAGTTTTTTGATGAGCTCGTCGATTCTGTGAACGACCCTTACGAAGTCTTCTTCGTAATATCCTCTGGTTGTCATCGGAGCCGTTCCGATTCTTACGCCGGAGGTTTCTCTCGGTGAACGTTTTTCGCATGGCACGCAGTTTTTGTTGAGGGTGATTCCGATTTTGTCGCACTCCTCTTGCAGCACTCTGCCGCTGAAAGGTTCGTCGGAAAGGTCAAGAAGAATCAAGTGGTTGTCCGTTCCGCCGGTTACGACCTTGTATCCTAATTTGATGAACTCGTCGGACAGTGCCTTGCAGTTCTTTACGACCTGACGTGCATATTCTTTGTAACTCGGTCTAAGGGCTTCTTCCGCGCAAACTGCCTTGCCTGCGATGATATGTTCAAGAGGTCCGCCCTGAGCGTAAGGGAATACCGCGCTGTCAACTTTCTTTGCAAGGTCTTTTCTTGCGAAAATGAGGCCGCCGCGAGGCCCTCTGAGGGTCTTATGGGTGGTGGTGGTGATGATGTCCGCATAGCCGAATGGCGTTGGATGAACGCCTCCTGCCACGAGCCCTGCGATGTGAGCCATATCCACCATGAAATATGCTCCGACTTCCTTTGCGATCTCAGCAAACGCAGGGAAATCAATGATTCTGGAATATGCCGACGCGCCTGTAAGGATGAGCTGCGGTCTGCAAGCGAGAGCTTTTTTACGAACGTCCTCCATGTCGATATAGCCTCTTTCGTCTACATCGTAAAATACCATGTTGTAGAGGTTTCCGCTGAAGTTTACGGAGGAGCCGTGGGTGAGATGTCCGCCGTTATCAAGGGTCAGGGACAAAATCGTGTCTCCCGGTTTCAGCACTGCCTTGTATGCCGCAAAGTTAGCCTGAGAACCGCTGTGAGGCTGCACGTTTACATGATAGTCCGTGTCGAAAACTTTTCTCCAAACGTCGCAGCAGTATTCTTCCAGCTGGTCTACAAACTCGGTTCCGCCGTAGTAGCGGCTAGTGTTTCCGGAAGTGCGCACATAAGGATATCCCTCTGCGTATTTCCACGACAGACAACTTCCGCAGGCCGCAAGCACCGCTTCTGAGCAGTAGTTTTCGGAAGCGATAAGCTCCACATTATTTTTCTGGCGATTGTACTCTTTTTCGATGAATCCGCCTACGATTGGGGATGTTTTTTTGATAAATTCGAAATTGTCAACATTATATGTATTGTTGTCATTTCCCTTAGCGTCGAACATTTTGTTTTTCCTCCGTTTGTAAATATTAATCCGTATGTTCAAAGATTTTCAGCAATGTATTTATTCTAACACAAAATTTACACTGCCGCAAGGAAAATTACTCCGTTTCGTCACCGTTTCGTCTGCATTTTTTCCGCTTTTTCCTACTTCTTCATGCTTCTTCCAGTTTAACAACGGAAACTTCAAAGGCTTTGCGGGTTTCCGCGCCACCGTCTTCCAGCTTCTTTTTGTACTCCCGACTTTGAAGCCTCCCCGTCAGCGCAAGCTTTGTACCTATCGCAAGCTTTTCGGCGTAGGCTGCGTTTCTGCCCCATGCGATGCAGGGGATATAGTCGGACTTGTTGTACATCCGGTTCACCGCCAGCATCATGTCGCAGATTTCCCGTCCCAGAGGTGAAGTTCGTTTCATCGGCTCCTTGCAGAGAAAGCCCTCCAGATATATGTAGTTTTCGTTATAGCCGAAGTTCTCGCTTTGGTAGATTTCCTTGGCAAAGACCACCACATTAAGCTTGTTTTTACCCTCGGCGATTTCGTTGTAGGTTCGAATCTGCCCTTTTATCTCGACAAAAGTCCCTTTTCTCGGCGGGTTGTCGAAAATCAACCTCTCCGATACCATAATATTTATCTCGTCAACGAAGCCGCTTCGCCGTTCGACTCCCAGCTCAAAGGTGTAAAAAATCTCGCCGTAGGTCTTGTGGCTGTATATCAAATCCGAAATCACAACGCCGCAAAGTTCCGCAATATTACTTTCCATTCTTTCCTCCCGAAGTTTTAGTGTCTATACATTCTATTTCTTCAAGAAAAAAGTATGCCTAATTATTCGCTGCGCAGAGCGTCGATCGGGTTTAGCCTGCTTGCTTTTCTTGCAGGCGCCCAGCCGAAGATTACTCCCACAGCAAGAGAGAAGCCAAAGCCCAGGGCGATTGCCGAAACATTTACCGAAAATTCGGTTCCTATGGCATTAAGCGCCACATAGGAAAGGATTTCTCCCGTTATGATTCCGATGATTCCGCCGATCAAGGACAAAATCACCGATTCTATCAAAAATTGCAGCTGAATGATCTTCGGTTCTGCGCCAAGTGCCTTGCGAAGTCCGATTTCCCGCGTCCTCTCCGTCACGCTTACCAGCATCATATTCATAATTCCGATGCCTCCTACCATAAGCGAAATTGAAGCTATGCCCGCCAAAAGCTTTGTCATCATATCCGACATGGTGTCCATCATGTCCACAAGGCTTTCCATGTTGATAAGGCTGTAGGCGTTGTCCGCATCGTTAAAGGTGTTATCAAGATAGGCTTCGATCCTATCCACAAGCGCGTCGGTTTCGTCGGTATTGTCGATATAAACCTCCAGACTGTTAACCTTGTTAACCCCGTTCATATTAAGGGCATTTTTGTAAGGAATATATATGGTCCCGTCGCTTTCGGTAATTCCCACCATCATGGCGGTCATGGTATCGTCGGGATCGCAAAGTCCCACCACGGTATAAGTGATGCCGCCTACTCTGATGGTCTTTCCCAGCGGATCCTCCCCGAGGAAAAAGGTTTTTGCAAGCTCATCGTCAATCAGGCATACATTCACCGTTCCGTCCATATCCTGTGGGGTAAATGCCCTGCCGTAGGTGACCATTTCGTCGTTCTTCTTAAAATAAACCTCGTTTTTTCCGGTAACCGTCACATCGTCGCTGACATAGTCATTTCGCACTACCTTTGCGATAACGCTGACCGATGGGGCGATGCCCTTTACATTTTCCATGCTTTCTATTTCATCGAGGTCATTTTCCGTCAAACCGTATTTGATAGGCGTTCCCGGTGCGGTAATGGTGAGGGTTCCCGCTCCCAGACTGGAAAACTCGTTCATCATATAGTCCGTAACGGCAGAAACCGTTGTAATCAGCGCGATTACGGCACCTACTCCGATTATGATTCCAAGGGTGGTTAGGAAAGTCCGCATTTTGTTGCCGATTATGTTTTGCACCGACATGATCACGCTCTGTTTTAGCATTCCGAGTTTAGGCATCTTCAAGACCTCCCTCGCTGATATTTCCGTCGAGGATACGCACGATGCGCTTTGCATGGCTTGCAATCTTTGCATCATGGGTGATCATGATTATAGTCCTGCCCTCGTCGTTAAGCTCGTTGAATATATCCATGACCTGAGCGCCGGTTTTTTGGTCGAGGGCGCCGGTTGGCTCGTCTGCAAGGAGTATGGTCGGGTTTGTGGAAATTGCCCTTGCGATGGCTACCCGCTGTTGCTGCCCGCCGGACATCTGGTTCGGAAAATGGTACATCTTGTCTTCAAGTCCCACGCGGCTGAGCATTTCCTTTGCACGTTCTTCTCTATCTTTTGCGCCCATTCCTGCGTAGATCAAAGGCAGCATCACGTTGTCCAGCGCCGTCTGCCGCTGCAGGAGGTAGAAAGACTGGAAGATGAAGCCGATTTCTTTGCTTCTAATATGCGCAAGTGTTTTTTCGTCCTGATTAAATATATGTCTGCCGGAAAGGTAATAATCCCCCGAGGTCGGAGTGTCGAGGCAGCCAATGATATTCATAAGGGTGGATTTTCCGCTGCCGGAGGGCCCGAGAACTGCCAAAAACTCACCTTCGCCAACGCTGAGGTCAATCCCCTTAAGCACGGTGGAAACTTCGCCGCCCATGGAATATTCTTTTACGATTTTTTCCATTCTCAAAATTTCTTTTCCTGCCATCTTACTCACCCAGCATCATGGAATTTCGTGCGTCCCGCATTGAATCCATGTCCTCCATGTCAAAGACTAATTTCTGCGGGTAGAAGATCACATCCCCCTCGCTTAGTCCCTCGGTAACCTGAACATAGACACCGTCGGAGGCTCCGAGAGTCAGGGTCTTTTCGATGAGTTTGCCGCTTTCGTCTTTTACATAGATATATGCGGTATTGTCATCGTTATAT
>CAVKSD010000063.1:0-11059 GCA_963658905.1 Bacteroidaceae bacterium | reverse complement strand
GATGGGACAGGGTCTTGTATAGTAACCAGAAGTACTTAGAAATACAGTCGTAAAAATATTACATGGCCATAAAAAGCAGGCGTGTCTGTCGGAATTTCCGGCTGACGCGCCTGCTCGTTTTTTGCTTTGTCCGGTTTTTTCTATACGATAATTTTATCTATTTCTCGCTCTTTACCCTCATAACCGCCTCTAAGTAGTCTGCGATCCAAGCCTTGTCATCCTCCGACAGTTTGCTTGCTTTCAGAAAGGCTTTTTCAAGCGGGCTATTTTCGTCCGGATTTCCAAAGATAAGATAATCTGTGGTGGTTCCAAGTACGATAGCCATTCTCCTCAGTGTGTCCGTTCTGGTTTCGTAAACACCCCGTTCCAAGGCAGAAATGTGATTTACAGAAACATCTAACTTTTCTGCCAGTTGACTCTGGGTATAACCTGCTTGCTTTCTGGCTTCCTTTACCCTGTTACCAAAATCTTTTGACATTTATAAGTACCATCCTCTATGAAAATTCTACAAAATAAATGTCGAATTTACCACACACAAAACAGGTTAAATCGCTAATTGTTTTATTGTAATCTCATAGAGAACGGCACTTTTTCAATAAACTTCCTTTATCTGACCCGTTTTGAACGCCTCCACCAGATCGTTAAGGTCTGCGACTCTGTCAACAAAATCCTTGCCCTGGTCGGTGTCTATTATCAGCAGCCTCTCAGGCATTGTCTCAACGGTTTTCATCACCGGAGAATGGAATATTTGGGTTCCGTCCGGCATCAGCGGGCTGTAAGGCTTATGCTCCGCCAGCGCCATGAATCTTGAATTGAATATGAAGGTATATCCGGCAATTCCCGTCTGCTTCTGATATGCCTTTGAGATTCCGCCGTCTATTACATATAGAAGTCCGCCGCCCTTGATAGCCGACTCGCCGTCCTTGATTTTAACCGGAACATGACCGTTAAGAATCTTTGCGGTGCGCGGGTCAAGTCCAAATTCCCTGATGATTTTCTCGCAGTAGGATTTTTCCTTTACATAGGTGTAATACGGTTTTGTGTACTCCTTGTGGGATGCCTTGTCCGCAATAAAAAGCCTCTCAAAGGTGGTCATCTTTTCCTTTCCGAAAAGCGGCGAGTTGCTTCCCAGCCACAAATACCACATGATATCTCCGGATCTTCCGATTTCCCCGGATTTGTTCGGCTCAAAATACGCTTTTCTCACTTCGTCGTCCAGATAGTCCATCAAGGCCTTGCCCGAAAGTTTTACTCCGTTAAGCTCCACCTCTTCAAATTCGCCATTTTCGTCGGTAGGGATGCAACCGTGGTAGAGAAGATTTCCGTTTACTTTCGTGTACAAAGCGCCGTGGCTGTAAAGGAATTTTATGTGTCTTTGTAGCTTTTCGGAGTTCAGGAAAGACGCCTCCATGGCTTTGAGCATTTCCTTTTCCTCCGCCGTCAGTTCGTAGGGGTTCTCCAGATCCAGCGTCGGAAAGTTGGTGTCCCGCAGCTGCCATTTTTTGCCCTCGATTTCCACCGTTCCTGCCTCGCGGTCGATCTTATCCAGCAGAAGTCTTTTTTCCAGCTTGTATTCTGGGTGAGCCTTTATTCTCTGGCCCTCGACCTTGAACTGACAGATTGCAATGGCTTTGTGCATTCTCGCCGCAAGGTCTTCGTCCACCGGGTCAAACTTGTTTCTGTCCAAAATGTGCGGTTTGAAGAACTCGCAAGGGTCGTCGCCGTAAACCTTTTCCGCAAAGGTAGCCAGTGGTCTTAGGTTGATTCCGTATCCCACCTCCAGCATATCGAAATTGTTGTAGCTGATGTTCATGCGAAGCAGATTTGTCATGCACGCCCAGTTTCCTATAGCGGCTCCCATCCATACCACGTCATGGTTTCCCCACTGAAAGTCCACGTCGTGATATCCCATGAGGAAGTCCATAATTTCGTCGGGATGGGCTCCTCTGTCAAATATATCGCCTATGATGTGCAGTTTGTCCACCGCCAGACTGCTTATGGCTTCCGTAAGCTGAATAATATATTCCTCCGCGATGCCGCATTCCACAATGGAGCTGATAATTCGGTCGTAATAACGCGTCTTGTTTTCCTCGTCGTCGGCATGGAGAAGCTCGTCCATGCTGTAGTCCATATACTTCGGCAGACGCGCCCGAACTCTGGAACGGGTGTATTTTGTGGAAACGGATTTACATATCGTGATTAGGCGATATAGTGCCGTGGCGCACCATCCGTCAAAATCTGTTTCGCTCTTTTTACGCCTTGCAATTTCAGCCTCTGCGTTGTAAACCAAAGCCGCCAGGTCTTCTCTTTCCTTTTCGCTTAGCTCGCCGTAATGCTCGTCGATTTTCGCCTTGATGGTTCCAGATGCGCTTTTTAGCATGTGGATAAAGGCTTCGTGTTCACCGTGCAGGTCGCTGAGGAAATACTCCGTTCCCTTTGGCAAAGCTAATATCGCTTTCAGGTTTATGATTTCGGCGGAAGCCGCCATGATATTCGGATAGTCCTTTGCCAATCTTCTTAAATACTTCAAATCTGCCATTATGGTTCCTTTCCCGATGTGTTGCCGTATTGTTTTTTACCATATAATATAATACAATGCGGGGTGTCCGAAATCAAGAAAAATCGCCAAATAAACGTCGTCAATCTATCACTGTCTATCACTGTAAATCTAACGCTGTCAATCTATCACTATGCTTCTGTAAATCTAACACCATGTTTCTGTCAATATACCTCCGCTCCGGAATAATAATGTTTTAATATTTCCTTATAGTCATAGCCCTCTTTTGCCATTCCGTCTGCGCCATACTGACTCATTCCTACTCCGTGTCCCGAACCGTTTGAGGTAAAGGTTATCTGGACGTCCCCGTTCTTCGCCTTACCGTAGCTTATGGAAAAAAGGGCGGAGCTGAGTCCCAGCGCGTTCCTCACCTCCGTGCCTTTTAGGCTTACATCGCCTATTTGCATTTTGTCCACTCTGCCCCCTGCCGTTCGCGAAAGTATCTTTATATTCGACTGTTTCAGCTCTCCGAAGGCTTTTTCCGGATAGGCTTTAATGAGAGCCTTTTCAAATTCCCCAAGGGTAAATGTTTTTTCTTCGTTTTGGTGGGTTGCCTCGCTTTCGTAGGGGCTTGATACGCTGACAAGATAGGGCAGCGCGCTGACAAAGACGTCCTCGGAGTTTTCCGTCTGCCCGCCGCTGGAGGAGAAAAACAGTGGTTGCATAATCGGCTCGCCGTCATAATATAGCAGTTCCCCCGCCGTCGCCTTGCTCGCCGCCTTTATTTTGGGATAGCCCGTCTCGGAAGTCACCCAGCCCTTTGCGTGGCACTCCGCAAGTTCTTCTTCCGTCTTGTAGACCTGACAATGGGTGGTGGAGCATATCGGCGCTTCAGGATGAGCCGCAGGCTTTTTGATCTCATATTTTTCAAGCTTTGCATAGGCAAAAGTCCGCGCCGCCACCGATTGGGCTTTCAGAGCCTCGCTTTCAAAGGTATTTGGCATTTCGCTTGCCGTCACGCAAGCCACATATTCCTCAAAATCCACGCTGACGGTTTTGCCTTCGTCCTCCTTAAAAACCTTTATCTTCTCCGGAAGTTCAACCTTGTTTTTTTGCGAATCTTCCGTTTCTTCCGCGTCCCCTGTTCCGGTCTGCGCTCCTTGCGTCCCTGTCACCTCCGGCAGATTTCCGAAAGCGAAAACCGTCCCCAGAGGAATCGCCAGAAAGAAAATCAAGCAGAGAATCAAAATTTGCATAGAAATTTTCATGTTGCCACCCTTTCATCCTTTCTTCTCTTCTCTCTTACGCCCTTTCGCTCAATTTATATTTACGCAATCTTTATTTATATCTTACATTGCACTTACATCGTAAATTCTATCTCAAAATTATATGCAAAAAGACGGGGAATGATTCCCCGCCCTTTGGTTCTTGAACTATGATTCTAAAAATCATATTTTGGTTATAGTTGCTCCTATTTTTTCGAATTTTTCTATGAACTTTTCATAGCCTCTTTCGATGTGGTAGATTTCGGATATCTCCGTTTCTCCCTCTGCAACAAGTCCTGCCAAAACAAGAGCAGCTCCGGCTCTTAAATCCGTCGCCATAACCTCGCATCCGCGAAGACGCGCGTTCCCTCTTATTACGGCTTTGTTTCCTATTGCTTCAATGTTTGCGCCCATCTTGTTAAGCTGCGCCACGTGCATGAACCTGTTTTCAAACACCGTTTCGATTACGGTACTCGTACCCTCAACCGTAGCCAGGTAGGTCATAAACGGTGACTGTATATCCGTGGGAAAGCCCGGATACGGAAGCGTTTTGATGTCTGTTGCCATGTGGGGCCCCAAATCTCCTCGCACCACCATATGCTCGTCTCCAACTTCTATACGCACGCCGCATTCACGCAGTTTTGCCGTAATAGGCTTGAGATGATCCGGCACAACATTTGTAATGCGCAGCGCACCTCTTGTGATTGCCGCCGCCAGCATAAAGGTTCCCGCCTCTATTCGGTCGGGGATTACCGTATGCTTTGCCCCATGGAGCTTAGTCACCCCTTCGATCTTGATCGTATCGGTTCCCGCGCCCTTGATCTTGGCTCCCATTTTGTTAAGAAAGTTCGCCAAATCAACGATTTCGGGTTCTTCCGCTGCATTTTCAAGGTACGTGGTTCCCTGGGCAAGAACAGCTGCCATCATTATGTTTTCGGTTGCGCCTACGCTGGGAAAGTCCAGATAGATCGTGTCGCCTATGAGCCCCTGTGGGCCTGCGACAGCTTCCACATATCGCTCCGCATTGTTTACGGTCACAATTGCGCCCAGGGCTTCAAGCCCTTTTAGATGCAGATCGATAGGTCTTGCGCCGATTGCGCATCCTCCCGGCAAAGGGATTCTGGCTCTTCCCTTTCGAGCAAGAAGAGGCCCCATAATCAAAATGGAAGCCCTCATCTTATTCACAAGTTCAAACTTTGCTTCTGTAGCTGTTATGTCTTTGGTTTCTATGGCCAAAATATTTTCTTCAAGTTCTGTAACCGCAGCTCCGTGGGAGGCAAGGATTTCCTTCATAAATGCCACGTCACGAAGCATCGGAACGTCTCTGATGACGCATTCTTCTTCGGACAAAAGCGCCGCCGCCATCAATGGCAGCACAGCGTTTTTTGCTCCGCTGATAAAGACTTCGCCCCTCAGAGGCCCGCTTTGTTTAACAACATATTTAGCCAATTCAAGCCTCCGTCAGCTTACAGATTTTTCATTTCCTGCAAGCAAGCCTTGCAAACTTTTTTGCCCTTAACGTCAGTAACGTCCTTTGCGTCACCGCAGAAGATGCAAGCCGGTTCATACTTTTTGAGCATAATATAATCACCGTCTACATAAACTTCCATAGCATCATCTGTCTTGATGTTGAAGTTTCTTCTGAGTTCTACCGGAATAACTACTCTGCCTAATGGGTCTACCGGTCTAACGATTCCTGTTGCTTTCATAATTGATACCTCCATGTTTTAAATAATTTATAAATTTTAATTTATTTATCTTGTTTTTCAGAAGACTTTTTGGTCGTCTCCTTTTCTTTGTTTTGCTTCTTTCGAAGCAGATTTACCAGCGACGAACTTGCATTGATAATGTGCGTTACGGCTGCTACGCTTTTTTGGTTGCCCTTTATCGCGTCAACCACTTGTCCAACCGTATCGCCTATTCCCTCTACAATTCCGTCCACCTGCTGAACGCGGTCAGAGGCAACTTCTGTAATCGTCTTTGTATCTGCCAAAATCTCATCCACCTGTTTGAGGCTTGCTATCAGCTTCTTTATAAGCAGAATGAGGTAAATGAGCAGAATAATGACTAAGACGGCGATTACAGCCAGTACAGCGCTCTTCAGCGTTATCGTCACAGTCATATAACCCCTCCTTTTCTCTCAAAATGGACTTTTTCTTGCCCCTCCTTATTATACTCCATAAATGGAAATAATTGCAACATATTTTTTGAATTTTTTCATATATTTTTTGTAAAGATTCGGAGGGCATTTTTATGATGAACTATATCTGGGCGATTATCTTTCTCGCCGCCTTTGTTTATGCGTGTTTTGCCGGCAATATAACGGCTTTCGGGACTGCCCTCATGGAAAGTTCCCAGAACGCGGTAACCTTTATTCTAAGCCTTGCCGGTATCATGGCAATGTGGAGCGGGCTTATGAAAATTGCCGAAAAAACCGGACTTATCAATAAGCTTTCCCGTTTGCTCCTGCCTTTGACGTCTTTGCTCTTTCCCCGTCAAAAGGATGCCGAAACCCTTTCATATATCATAATGAGCTTTATGTCCAATATATTCGGCGCCGGAAACAGCTCCACCGTCTTCGCCCTCCGCGCCATGGAAAAGCTTGACGAGCAAAACGCTCACCGAGAAGCTGCCAGCAACGATATGTGTACCTTTGCCGTTGTAAACATGGCTTTCGCTCCCCTTATCCCCGTGGTAACCATTCAAATGCGCGAGGATCTAGGTTCTTCCGACCCCTATTCCGTTGTCCTTCCCTCCATCATCACGGCGACAGTTACCATTTTTGTCTCCGCCTTGGTTTGCAAAATGCTGGAAAGGAAGTGGTGAGTATCTTGAGTTCTGTTTTTTCCGCAATCTCCGTGGGATTTCTTCCCGTTATGGCAGCCGTAATTATCGCTTACGGTCTTGCAAGGAAAGCCCCGGTATATGATTATTTTATCGAAGGAGCCAAAGAGGGTCTAAAAACCGCCCTTGACATTCTTCCTTTCATGATTGGAATTTACCTTGCGGTAAACGGCCTTACGGCTTCCGGTCTTATCAATTTTATTTATCTCGCCTTTCGCCCGATATTCGGTCTGCTGGGAGTGCCTGTGGAGCTTCTGCCCCTTATGTTTCTACGCGCCATATCCGGCAGCGGTTCTTTTATCATCGTGCAGGACATTCTGGAAATTGCAGATCCCGATTCCTATACCGGACGAGTCGCCTGCGTCATGACCGGCGGCTGTGAAACCGTGATCTATGTGCTGGCACTGTATTTCGGCGTTACAAAGGTAAAAAATCTGCGGCACGCCCTTGTCGGCGGGCTGGCAGGATATTTCACCGGAATTGTGGTATCCCTCGTCCTTTGCCGTTATATCTAATCGTGGCTTAATCTATTTGTAGCATTCTCTAAGCTTGTCCGTATAGGTTCCGTCTTCGTTGTAAACGTAAAGGGGATCCAAAATGCGAAGCTGCCTGCCTGCCCCCTTGACGCAATGTACCAAGATAATATTTGGAGCCTTTCGGATGTCGGGGCTTACGAAGCAAAGCTCCTTCGGCTCCAGCCCGTATTTACGCGCAAAACAGCAGATATCCGCAAGTCTTGAGGGGCGATGTACCATGAAAAAATCCCCCTTTGGTTTGAGGAACGCCGCCGCGCAAGCCATAAAATCTTCAAGTCCTGCCGTCGTCTCGTGCCTTGCTATGCTCTTTGCGTCGTTTGCGCATTTCAGCCCGCCTGTTTTCTCCATATACGGCGGATTTGAGGTCACAGTGTCCATCTTGCCCGCAAGATGCCTTAGTTGATCCTTTGCCGCGGTTTTCACGTCGCCTTTGTAAAAGCAAATTCTGTGACTAAGTCCGTTAAGCGCTGCGTTCCGCACCGCTCTTTGGTAGGAGCCCTCCTGTATTTCCAGCCCCGCGATCATCTCCGCCTCGGTCTTATAGGAAAGGATCAGGGGAATTACTCCCGTTCCCGTACCCAAGTCCATCGCCCGATTTATCGGAGATGTGGCATGACGCGCCGCGAAGTCTGCAAGTATCACCGCATCAACCCCGTAGCAAAATTCACTTGGCTCCTGTATTAATTGTAACTCACCGAACCCAATATTGTCAATTCTTTCTGTCATTTTTCTACTGTTATTTTAGCATTTTTTCTACTTATATTCATTTTTTTAATGCTATTCTTTGATAAGTTTTTCCATTTCCTTTACGGTTTCCGCATCCAGACCCTCAAAAATGTTTGAACTTTCCTTGCGACCCTTGTGGCGCTCAACTCTCTTTATCTCGTCTTTTTTGTAAGTGTAAATGTCCGGCGTCAGCTTTTCTTCGGCTCCGTCATTCTTATCTTTTTCCATGATAAGCCGTACTTTCACCTTGTTTTCCAGTATGTTTGTTTCAACGACCCTTGCCATTCCGTCCGGCGTTTTGATCTTTTCTCCGGTGTCCGGCATTCCCCGTCTGAGTTCCATATAGATATCGTTCTCGTATTTGAGGCAACACATAAGTCTTCCGCATATTCCCGAAATCTTCGCCGGATTGAGGGAAAGATTCTGGACTTTCGCCATTTTTATGGAAACCGGTTCAAAGTCTGCCAACCAGCTATGGCAACAAAGGGATCTGCCGCAGCTTCCGATTCCCCCCATCATCTTTGCCTCGTCCCTTACGCCGATCTGCCTAAGCTCGATTCTCATCTTGAACACCGCCGCAAGATCCTTTACAAGCTCACGGAAATCGACTCTGCCGTCTGCCGTAAAGTAGAAGATGACCTTGCTGTTGTCAAAGGTATATTCCACGTCGATGAGTTTCATCACAAGTCCCCTCTTATCTACCTTTTCCTGGCAAAGCTTCAGGGCTTTTTCTTTTTTCTTGACATTCTCGATATGCTTTTGGCAATCCTCTTTATTTGCGATCCTTATTATTTTTTTCAGCGGAGACACGATTTCTTTCTCGCTTACCTCCGAAGTTTCCATTGCAACCGTGCCAAATTCCAAGCCTCTTGCCGTTTCCACGATTACGTTGTCGCCTATCTTTAATTCAAAATTGTCCGGGTCGAAATAATATACCTTGCCGGCAGTTTTAAATCTGACCCCTGTAACTTTAACCATAAATCCCTCCGATTTTTATTATCATGTTCTTAATCGCATAATTGTAATTTACATTTGCGATTATATCTCGTCTTGCTTCTTCTATCAAATTGATGTAGGAAAAAACATATTCGCTCTTTACAAGCCCGCCTCTTTCGTCGTCTCCCAGAACGAAATTCCGATATATGATTTCCATGCCATCCAGCAGTTTAAACGCATCGTCCCTGTTTTTTACATACCCCGAAAGGAGCTGCTTCAAATAAAAAAACTTTTCGTTTTCCAAAAGGGCGTCGATTATTGCGTTTGCGGCTTCGTAGTCCTGCCCGGCGGTCTGAAATCCGCCGATCCGATAGGAAATGCATCTTGAGCGTATGGTCTGAAGCAGGTTTTCCTTGTTGTCGCTGAGCAGGATTATCACCGCGTTTCCCGGCGGTTCTTCGAGAGTTTTTAACAGGCGGTTCTGCGCCCGCGCCGTCATGGTATCCGCGTCTGCGATAATCGCCATGTTGCGCTCCCCTGCGGGTTTGGTTTTGAGGTTTTCCTGCAAAAGAAGAATGTCCTTGTCCTTTACGGAAAGTCCCTCCGCCCTGACGATGTAAAGATCCTCCGAATTGTCGTGAGCGATCTTTCGGCAGCTTACGCACTCATCGCAGCCAATTCCGGGCTTCTCGCCGCAGCAAAGTGCTTTGAGAAAGTCCCTTGCGAAAGCTTCTTTGTCCGTCCGGGTGTCTCCTTCTATTATATACGCATGGGAAACGTTGCCTGAACGGATCGCCGCAGAAATCCGCTTTATTAACTTTTGTTCCGCTTTCCAGTCCGCTAACGACAAATCTTTTCCTCCTACTAAAATCCGGCGCGATAGCCTACCCGCCTATAACTTCATCGAGCTTTGCATATATTTTTCTTTTAATCTCCTCTATACTTCCCGATGCGTCTATGCCGAAAATTCTGTCGGGATAGCGTTTTTCCAGTTCAAGGTAGCCCTTGTAGACTTCCATGTGAAAAGCCTCTTTTTCCGCTTCGAGCCTGTCCCGGAGCTCCTCTTTAATCCGGTGCTTGCCTACCCGCGGATCCAGCTTCATGAGGAAGGTTAAATCTGGAATGCACTCTCCAACCGCATAGCCATTAATAATCGTAACCGCGTCCCCTAACTTGCGTCCGTAGCCTTGATATGCGATGCTGGAATCCACAAAACGGTCGCAAATCACGATTTTTCCCGCTCCCAGAGCCGGTCTTATCACCTGCGCCACATCCTGCGCCCGCGCCGCCGCGTAAAGCATCGCCTCGGTCATATAATCCATCTCTTTGCAGCCTTTGTCCAGAATTATCTCCCGGATTCGCTCGCCTATGGCGGTGCCTCCCGGTTCTCTTGTAAAGACATAATCGATGCCTTTTTTTCTGAAATAATCCTTGATGTTTTCAATCTGTGTGGATTTTCCCGACCCGTCGGGGCCTTCGATTGAAATAAAAATGCCTCTGCCTAACGGTTTCATTGCCATGCTCCTTCTTGCCCGCACTTTTTTTGTATGTTTATCTGATTTCGTCTACCAGTTTCTTTAAAAAAAAGCAGACCATAATTGCCAGCGGAACGCAAACCAGCACCGCCAAACAGATCTTTGCAAATGTCATAATCGTCCCCGCCTTTCTTTCAAACCGCATACATGGATATTATACCATAAGAGTAAAAGATTTTAAAGCATTTTAATGATAAAGCCGCATAAAAAAGTCTGGAACAAAAGTCTGTTGGTAAGAAAAAAGCGGCAACGTCCATATAACGAGCGAGCGTTAGCCTCGCGAGTTTCACGGTTTCCGACCTTGCGGCAACGCCGCAGGTTATATAATCGGTGGGAAACCGTACTTTCCGGAAAGGAGAGACGCTGCCGTTTCGCAAGAAAAAAAACAGACCCTTTTGTCTGAGTCTGTTTTTTGTAAGAAAAAAGCGGCAACGTCCATATAACGAGCGAGCGTTAGCCTCGCGAGTTTCACGGTTTCCGACCTTGCGGCAACGCCGCAGGTTATATAATCGGTGGGAAACCGTACTTTCCGGAAAGGAGAGACGCTGCCGTTTCGCAAGAAAAAAAACAGACCCTTTTGTCTGAGTCTGTTTTTTGTAAGAAAAAAGCGGCAACGTCCTACTTTCCCAGGCAGCTTCCCACCAAGTATCATCGGCGCTAAGGAGCTTAACTACTGTGTTCGAGATGGGAACAGGTGTGACCTCCTTGCTATTGTCACCG
>CAVKSD010000062.1:0-11118 GCA_963658905.1 Bacteroidaceae bacterium | reverse complement strand
GAAAAGGGGGAGCGGCTTGGGATTTTCGCTCCCAGCGGATACGGAAAAACCACCCTAGCCATGCTGCTTGCCGGATATCTAAAGCCTGCCGCAGGGGAGATTCTTCTGGATGGGAAACCGCTGCCAGAGAAGGGAGCCTGCCCCGTGCAGCTCATCTATCAGCATCCGGAAAAAGCCATAAATCCCCGCTGGAGACTCGGTAGAGTTTTGGAAGAAAGCGGCAATATCGACGATGAGATTTTAGATGCATTCGGCATCGAAAAGGCTTGGCTTTCACGCTTTCCACGCGAGCTTTCCGGCGGAGAACTTCAGAGGTTCTGCGTGGCAAGGGCGCTTATGGCGGATCCCGAATATCTGATTTGCGACGAGATCAGCACGATGCTTGATGTGATAACTCAGGCGCAGCTTTGGAATTTGCTCCTTGATGAAGCGAAAAAGCGGAATATGGCGCTGATCGCTGTTACCCACAACAGGCACCTTGCGGCAAGAATTGCGGAAAAAGAAATCGACCTTTCGCTGTGAGGCGATCGGTCGATCTTTTTATTTTATGATCATGTTAATCCAGCAGCGTTCCGGCTTCGTATGAGCATTTCAAATAGTCCGGACTGCTGTAGTATACGCTTGAATTATAGTTTGATATTTCATCACTTATAAACGAATTGTAGACTTTTTTTATTGTTTCTGTGAGGCTTCCATAAAGTTGCATCACATCCATTATCAAAGTTTGATAGACGCGACCTATGGAGGTCACTGTCGGGACATTATATCTGCAAGTTGTAATGTTATCAAAGTTACCGGTTGGTATTCCATAGTCTTCTATCCATTCGTCGCTTACCTGTTCAAATGAAAGGCAATGGTTCACTACTGCGGCTTTGAGCTGTTGTTCGAGCTCTTTTTCTGACATTTTCGCCACAACATCTCTGCATCTATTATTTGTTTTGCGCGCTACAAATTCGATCATCGAACATACATAAAACACGTCGTCTTTACTGCATTTCATCGTCATGGACTCTTTCGCTCCCTTCAAATTCTAAGCATTCCAAGGCTCTTACACTGTGAAAACTAATTTGGTGCGTCGGCTGTTTGAATTTTGCATATTGTCAAATCTTTTTATTTTTAGTTCGCTATTTTCGGTATAAAGATATGTATTGACAACTGCCTTTCTCTATGACCAATTATATCAAATGGGGGAGGTTTTATCAACGATGTTATATTTGCAGCCTTCGAATATGGTGTCGAAACGGCAAATGCCTTTGTACTCGCAGAAGGCGCAGGCTGACGTTTTGTCGGTCTTCATTGGGTGTATTTCGATTCCGCCATCTGCCAGCGAGCTGCAGATTTCTGTGACTTTTTTGCCTACTTCTTTGCGAAGTTCGTCAAATTCATCTTCTGTGAGCAAATTGCCTTCTCCTGTTCCGCTTACGAGCCCCTCTTTGTTTATTCTTATGGGCGCCACATCGGATATGCCGGAAAAATCACCCGCGACGCTTCGTATTACAGTCGGGTTGTCTACGATAACGCCGTTGAGTTTGAAGCTTTTTTGAATCTTGTCTGCAATTTCCTCCTCGTCTGGGGACGCGCCGGTGGTGTCAATCATCGGTTCGCTTATCTTGAAGTAAAATACCCCCGCGGGCTTTCTGCGGCGTTCGAGTGAGGCTTCGAGGTAAAGCATGAGCTGAAGTCGGTATCCCGCTTTGGCTTCGCTTACGCTGAAATTTTCGTTGCCCGTCTTGTAGTCGATGATTTTTACGCGGTCGTTTGGCAGATAGTCCACCCGGTCGATTTTTCCTTCGATATATACCCGCCTGCCTCCCGAAAGTTCCACGGTGATGGGGCGTATCTGCCTGCCTCTGCCGAATGAGGCTTCAAGGGCGCAGCTTTCGATTTCGCCGGCTCGTACCTGTTCGATCACTGCCCAGCAGACCTTGTCGCATATATCCGTGATTCTCCCTGTGCGGTACTTTTCTTCATTTCCGGCTGAGAGGAGCCCCTCTCGATATGTGCCGGACTTGCGGGCGATTATCTTCTCAACGAAACCCTTGCACTCCTCGCGGCTTATGTTCATCCAAGGAGAAGCAGGGTCGGTTATGGCAAGGCCTGATGCGGTCAGGTGGCGGGCAATTTCCATCAGACATTCGTGATAGATGTCTCCGATTTCCCGCGGCGCTATCTCAAATATCCGCCTTTCCTCAGGTTTTAGCCCGTACTGCACGAAATGGGAGAACGGGCAGCGGGAAAAGCACTCCAGCCTTGATGGGCTGAGGGAGAGGGCGGCGGGTGGGGACGCGGAATATGATTGATTTGGGGCGCCTCCGGATGTGTTTTGAGAGGCCAACGTGCTTCCAGTTTTTGGTATTTCTGGCATTGGCGCACTTGAGGAGTTCGGGGCGGTCGACGCGTTCGGGGCGGTTGGGACATTTGGTGTTCTTCCATTTTCCGACACAGGCACAGACATCGGGGCGCTTACGAGCCGAGAAGGCAAGGCACTTCCGATTTCTTCCTTTTGTGACAATATGCCAGCTTCTAAGCCCCCGATTTGAGGTAACGGCGCGCTTCCGGTTGAAAGGCTCGATGCGCTTCCGGTTGTCGTTGCGGGATTTGGTTCGCGCCCAATTTCTGGCATTTGTGGCATTGGCGCACTTGAGGATTTCAGGACGCTCGATGAGTTCAGGGCGCCATCTGGGTCTGGAGCGCTTCCAGTTTTTGGTATTATATGTTGCGCATCATCGGGCGGTTTCGCTGTGTTTTGAGAGGCCAATGCGCTTCCAGTTTTTGGCATTTCTGGCATATAGAGCGCCGCGGCGATCTCACGCCCCAAATCCTCCTGTTTGTTAGTAAAGGCAAGCCCCTTGCGGATTGGTACAAGCACATCCGGTTTGTTCTTCTTGTACCAATCGAGGGTAGCCTGCCAGTGGGGTGCGAGGGGCTTGCCCTCGCAGGCCGTCTGCAGGGCTTCCGTCAGGTGACGAAGCCCTGCAGGGCCCGCGACCACCAGCTCGGCATCCGTATCACGGTTCAGGGCGTCGCGGGCCACCGGCGTGTCACCAAACAGGCTCGCCAGTTTGGTGAACACGCCGGACGGTCTGCTTGGGCCGCCTTCGGCGTCCGACATACTGTAACTTATCCACAGCCGCTCCCGCGGCTTGGATAAGTTCCGATATATACCCATGCGCTCCTCCAAGAATCTTACATCGTCAACCTTGCAGATCTCGATTCCCCTTTCACTGAGAAGATTCTTCTCGTCGCTTCCGAAAAGCCCCTGAGCGGGCTTTTCGTTTGGTAGAATGCCTTCGTTAGCCCCCACAACCACAAGGGCTTTCACTTCTCCGGTTCGTGTCCTCTGCATAGTCCCCAGCATCAGACCGTCCTTCGTCGGCGGCAAGATCCCGATTTCCACCTGGGAAATACCAACCTTGAACAAATCCCGAAACGCCGCCGCCCGGAATTTTTGCCCGCCCATGATCTCTGCCATCTGGTCAAAAATTCCGATGACCTTGCCCCAAATCTGCGCGGTTTCCTCCGCAAGGTCAGGACGGCCCTGTCCCGTCTGCAACTCTATGAGTTCCTCAATTTTCTCCGGCAGCTTCACCTTTTCGTACAAAAAACCATAAAACCCGTCTATAAACTCGCCGCAGGTTTCTGCCTTGAAAATTGCCTCAAGTTCCGGCATGAACCCCAGCGCCTTTTCCCGAACCAGATTCATGCCTTCCATGGCTTCTGCGCCATACTCGCTCTCACCCCGCAAGAAAGGCTTCTTCCACATGTTTCCGCGGATTTTGTATTTTATAGCATAGTTTTCAAGCTCCGTGATTTCGTCGTTTGTCACATCGCCAAATCCAGATTTGAGCATTTTCATAACGATGTCTGTCCTGCATTTTTCAACGATTACGTCCATCAGCGCCATGATATATTGCACTATGCTGCTTTCCATTATGTCCTTGCTAGTATCAGAAATAAGGTCTATGCCGTACTCCTTGAAAACCCGCTTCAAAATAGCCCCGCGAGTCTCCTGATCGTTACAAATCACCTTGATATCGCTATATCGGTAGCCGAAATCCCGCACCAGGCTCAGCACATAGCAAGCCGCGCTTTCGGCTTCATTGTATAAATTCGCCGCCGCAACCAGCGTCAGGGAATCCGCGTCGCCGCCATCGTACTTCCTTGCAGGCAGAGCATAAAGTTCCCGTTCGATGAACCTGATTTTCTCTGCCCGTTCTGCCCGGTATTCTTTCGGAATCGCCTGTTTTTTTACTGCCACGCCGCGGCTTTCTGCCAGCTTTTCAAAATTTCGTATCACGACTCCCGCAAGGGCAAACAGCTCCGCGTCCCGTGTCTTACCTTGCGCCCCACGGCTTCCCTGCGCCCCCTGTCCGCTCTGCGCATCGCAATTTTCATCGTAGGTAATTACCAGGTTGACCTCCGCCGCATATGCAAGCATCTCTCCGATGACGGACATCGCCTTCGGTGCAAAGCTGTCAAAGCCGTAAATCCAGATGTGATTTCCTGCAATCAGCTTCGACCGGCTGATTTTCCCGATAAACAGATCGATATAATCCTCGGAATCCGTATATTTTCCGCGAATTGCTTCCTCGTACTCGCTGTAAAGCAAATACAAATCCTCCAGCTTTCTTTGGGTATACGAACCCTCCGGAGCACTCCCCGCAATCTCCGCAAGTTCCGCCGCCCCGCAGTTAAACTGCTTCATTTCAGAGATAAAGTTGTTCACAAGCTCGATGAAAGAGTTCTTCTCCTCCAGCCCCTTGAACACTTGAAGCCTGTCCCGTTCCCTTGCTGCCACAGAAGACAAAATCATATGCCTGCCATACTTATCTATGAAAGTCCGCTTGCTGCCCCCGAGTTCCTCAAGCAGGCGGTAGCCGAGCCTCGACATGGAGATTACCTCCACGTCCATAAGCGCCTTCGCTCCGGAATGGGCAAACAGCTCCCGCTCCGCCTCCAATGTAAATTGGTCGGGAACCACAAGCAGTCCCCGACCTCCGATATTGTCATATATGAATTTTTCCTTGTCGAGATTTTCCCGACCATAAAAAATGTTCAGCATATCCCACCTCATCAAAAAGTTGGATGTTTTCGCACTTAAACAAAAATGTCCAACTTTTTCTCATATGTGATGCGTTGCAACGCCCGGATTTTATCCAAACTTGGATAAAATCGTCATCTCTCTGAAAAAGTCCAACAAATCCATGCCAAAACCGGCATAATTATTGGAGTATTCTGCGACATGTGGCGAAAAATCCAACTTTCGACAAATTTCGACACGCCCCAGACACGCCCCAAAGCCTCGCCAGCCTCATTTGTTGGACTTTTTCGTGCCACTTGCCAAAAACTCCAACATCCGCCAGTTCAGCGGTGTTGTCTATCCGCCCGCTACGCCTCTCCCAGCACCGTCATCAAATCCATCGGCTTTTCAATCTCAAAATCGGCTCTGGCGTCGGTAGCCTGCGGCGCGCTGCCCGATGTTATTCTCCAGCCCACCAGCACGGATTTTACCCCGGCATTGTTTGCGCATTTCATGTCGAAAGGGCTGTCTCCGATCATAATCGCCTCGTCCCTCGAAATCCCGAGTTTCTCAAGGCAGCAGAGAATCGGCTCCGGATTCGGCTTGTGAATCGTCGTATCCTCGCAGGAAACCATGTCCTCAAAATACCCGTCGATCCCCAACATATTCATGTATCGGTTTGCGGATTCCCTCGTTCTGGAAGTTACAATCGCGATTCGAAAGCCCGCCTTTTTCAATGCCTCCAAAAGCTCCGGAATGCCGTCGAATACCTTGACAAGCTGGTCGGTATTTTCTATCTGAAACCGTCGATACACCTCCGCCGATTCCTCCGGCTCCACTCCCGGAAACTCCCTCGCCATGGTAATCAAAAGAGGCTCCCCAAAGCAGGAAGTTATATGCTCAAGGCTCGCTTCCCTTCCGGTATAATGCACATATGTATGCTGCCACGAGGCGATAATCGCGTCGTTGGTGTTTACCAAAGTTCCGTCAAAATCAAAAAGTACAGTATTTATCATTTCAATCCTTTCATCGTCAGCCCGACACGCTTCTTGTCGTAGTCAATGGAAATAATCTTAACTTTCACCGTGTCTCCCACGGAAACCACGTCCATCGGGTGTTTTACATACTTATCGCTTAATTGCGATATATGCACAAGACCGTCGTTCTTTACGCCGATATCCACGAAAGCGCCGAAATCCACCACGTTTCGCACGGTTCCTGTCATCTCCATGTCGATTTTCAAATCCTCAAACTGCTTCACATCGTTTCTGAAAACCACAGGCGGCGCGTCCTCACGAGGATCCCTTGCGGGCTTTTTCATTTCCTCGATGATGTCGGCAAGGGTCATTTCGCCGATCCCAAGATCCTCTGCCATGGCGCTCATGCTCTTTGCAAGCGACTGTGCCGGATAAGCTTTCTTTATCTTCTTTTCCATGTCCTTGTCGCCGCCTGCTCTGATGGTTTCAGGTTCTACACCGAGTTTTTCCATCATTGCATTTGCCACATCGTATGATTCCGGATGCACGGAGGTTGCGTCCAGCGGGTTTTCACCGTCTGCGATTCGCATAAAGCCCGCGCACTGGTTAAAGGCTTTTTCGCCAAGCTTCGGGACCTTCATGAGCTGCTTTCTTGCCGTAAACTTGCCGTTTTCTTCTCTGTATTTTACGATATTCTTCGCAATTCCCATGTTTACCCCTGCGATATAAGAAAGCAGGGATGGCGATGCGGTATTAAGATCAACGCCCACTCTGTTTACGCAGTCCTCCACCACGTTGGTAAGGGCGCCTTCCAGAAGTTTTTGGTTTATATCGTGTTGATACTGCCCCACGCCGATGCTCTTCGGGTCGATTTTTACAAGCTCCGCCAGCGGGTCCTGGAGTCTCCGTCCTAGTGACATAGCGCCTCTGGTGGTCACGTCAAGGTCGGGATATTCCTCGGTTGCAAGCTTCGAAGCAGAGTATACCGACGCTCCCGCCTCGTTTACGATGGTATACTGGATGTCATATTCGTTTTTTCTCAGGAAATTCGCAACCACTTCCTCGGTTTCCCTTGAGGCCGTTCCGTTCCCGATTACGATGATATCCGTGTGAAATTTGTCGATAATTTTTTTCAGCACAGCCTCGGTCCCCGCCACATCGTTTTTCGGCTGGGTAGGATAGATGGTCGTATAGGCTTTCAGCTTTCCTGTTTCGTCAAGCACAGCCACCTTGCAGCCGGTTCTGTAGCCCGGATCTATTGCAATAACTTTCTTGCCGCGAACCGGCGGGGTCATCAGTAGATTTTCGGTATTCTTCGCAAAAATCTTCACCGCCTCGGCTTCCGCCCTCTCCGTCAAAAGATTTCGCATCTCACGCTCGATGGATGGCGCCATCAGCCTCTTGTAGGCGTCCGCAACGGTATCCTGCATAAGTGGATAAAAAATCGACTTCTCGTTTTTCAGAACGGATTTTCCGATTACATCGTGCATAAGCTCCGAATCCACGGAAATCTTTACTTTCAGCTTCTTTTCCTTTTCGCCCCGGTTGATTGCAAGCACCCTGTGGTTCGGGATTTTCGCCAGCGCCTCCGCGTGGTCGTAGTACATCTCGTAAACCGTCTTTTCCTCCGGGTCCGTCGCCTCAGTCAAAACCGTCGCCGAAGCAAAGGTCTTTTCTCTGACATCCTTGGTAATTTCCGGATCGTCGGCTATCATCTCGGCGATAATGTCGCAGGCTCCCGCCAGCGCCTCCGCCGCAGTGTTTACTTCCTTTTCCGGGTTTATGAAAGGCTCCGCCGCTTCCTCCGGCGTTCCATCGGTCTTAAGCTGGGCAAAGACAATCATGGCAAGAGGCTCAAGTCCCCTTTCCTTTGCCTTTGATGCCCGGGTTGCCTTTTTCTGCTTGAAAGGCTTATAAAGGTCTTCAACCCTTTGCAAAACCTCGGCTTTTTCGATTTCCGCGCGTAGCTCCTCCGTGAGCTTTCCCTGTTCCTCGATGAGGCGGATAACCTCCTCTTTTCTTTCTTCGAGATTTCTCAGGTATTTCAGCCTTTCGTCGAGATCGCGAAGCACGACGTCGCTGAGGCCGCCCGTAACTTCCTTTCTGTATCTGGCGATAAACGGGATTGTGTTTCCTTCGTCGATGAGTTCTACGGTGTGCTCTACCTGAGCCGTCTTGATTCTAAATTCTGCCGCTAACTTTGCAATTATGTCCATCTATTCTTCCTTCCATTTTAGCTTTTCGTTTATAAAATAATCGATGTCGCCGTCCATGACCGCGTTTACATTTGCCGTTTCCGCCCCGGTCCTGTGGTCTTTTACCATGGTATAAGGCTGGAAAACATAGGATCGAATCTGAGCGCCCCAGGTTCCCATTGAATAGTCGCCCTTTAGCTCCCGCAAATTTTCCTTGTGTTCCTGTTCCGCCAGTTCCGTCAGCTTTGCCGTAAGAATTTTCATCGCCATTTCCTTGTTCTGGTGCTGGCTGCGTTCGTTCTGACAGGTTACGACTATATTGGTCGGTAGGTGGGTGATTCGGATTGCCGAATCCGTCTTGTTGACGTGCTGCCCTCCTGCGCCGCTGCTTCGATAGGTATCGATTCTAAGGTCCTCCGGATCGATTTCCACCGTAATTTCGTCGTCGATCTCCGGCGTGACCTCAAGCATCGCAAAAGATGTCTGCCTTTTCCCCGCCGCATTAAACGGAGAAATCCTCACAAGCCTATGCACGCCCTTTTCATTTTTCAGGTAGCCATAAGCGTTTTCACCTTCGCAAAGCAAAGTCGCGCTCTTGATTCCGGCTTCCGTATCGTCCTGCAAATCAAGCATCTTCACAGAATAGCCTTTTTTCTCGCACCATCTCGTATACATCCTAAGCAGCATCTGCGCCCAGTCCATGGCGTCCACCCCGCCGGTCCCCGCATGAATGGAAAGGATGGCTCCGCAGTGGTCGTACTTGCCTGTCAGCAGCGTCTTTAGCCTGAGTTCTTCCAGCTCGCCGGAAGCAGCCTCAAAATCCGACCGTATGCTCTCCGCGGTTTCCGCCAGACTTTCCGCATCCGTTCCGGCCTCCTCCTCCATCTCGGTAATCTCAATCATTTCCTCGATATCATCGAAAGCCTTTTCTAATTTTTCGTAATTTTCCACGGTCTGCTCCATGGATTTCTTTTCTTTCATCACTTTCTGGGCATACTCAAGCTTATCCCAAAAATCCGGTTGCTCGATCTCCCGGTTCGTTCTTTCCAGTTCTTCTCTCAGCCTTGCAAGGTCAAAGAGAGTCACCGACTTCAATCAGCGTTTCCCTGAGCTTTGGGATCGCCGTTTTGATACCGTCAAGTTGTATCATCGTCTCACTCCTTTTCTTAAAGTCATAACTCGCTTAAATAATTGCGAAGATATAGCAAATCATACAGAGGCACATTGGTCATCCAGTCCTGCTGCCTAAAATCCGACATGGAACTCCTCACCGCAAAGTGCGGCTTATATTTCTCGCAAAAAGCCCGCAAACTCCGTGCTTTCAAATTTTCTTCCGCTTTTACCTCAAGGGGAATCACATCGGTTTCTCCCTGAAGCAGAAAGTCGATTTCTCCTCTCGAATTTGGCGTAGAATAATAATATGGATTGGTTTTAAGCTCCGACACAAGCTGCTGCAAAACATACTGCTCCGTAAGCGCTCCCTTAAACTCCGTAAAAATCCGGCTTCCGTCCAGAATCACCTTTTCGCTCAGATCTCCCATCGCCGCAAAGAGTCCTACGTCAAGCAAAAACATTTTGAAAGTATCAAGTTCCATATACGCTTTGAGGGGAAGCTCAGGCTTCGATACTCTGTGCACCTTGTGGATCAGCCCGCAATCCAGCAGCCACTGAATAGCAAGTTCAAAATCCTTTGCCCTGGCGCCCTCTCTGACCTGACCGTAAATATATTTTCGGTTTTCCTTTGCAAGCTGCCCCGGAATGGAATCCCAAACCAAATTCAACCTCGGTACCAAGTTCGTCTGAGCGTGTTTGGAAAAATCCTGCTTATAATAGTCCAAAAGATTTTTCTGAATTTCTCTCACCTTTTGATAATTTTTCTTCTCTATAAATGCCAAAACCGCTTCGGGCATCCCGCCGACAAAATAATATTCCCTCAGGCGCTCAATATACTTCGATTTAAACACGCCTATCATATCAATGTCATTGTCATAAAGCAGTTTTGCAAAGCGTTCCTCCCCCAAAGCCTCCAAAAACTCGGTGTAGGTAAGAGGATATAAGTCCATAAAATCGACTTTTCCCACCGGAAAAGATGTTCCTTGGTGGATTGCGACTCCCAATAGCGATCCTGCCGCCACAATAGTATATTGCGGTGCGTTTTCGTAAAAATACTTTAACGAAGTCAACGCTTTCGGGGCTTCCTGTATCTCGTCGAAAATCAAAAGGGTGTCCTCAGCCCGTATGTCAACTCCGGTTTCCGCGCCAAGTCCCAAAATCAAACGCTCAATGTCAAAATCCATTTCAAACAGTTCTTTGGCTCTGTCATTATTGTCAAAGTTGATGTATGCGGTTTTTTCAAACTGCGTTTTGCCAAACTCTTTCATTAGCCAAGTTTTGCCCACTTGTCTGGCGCCCCGGATAATCATGGGCTTTCGTCCTTTTGAATCTTTCCACTGCTTAAGTTTTTCTATCGCATGTCGATTCATTCCATCCCTCCCGACTTTTTCTCGAAGTCCTCATTCTTAGTATAACCATTTTCCAAAGCCTCGTCAACACTTTATGACCATAAAAACGTACCCATTTCACACTTTTAAGGACATAAAAATGTATCGCCGCTACACTTTTAGGGACATAAAACGCAATTTTGCCTGAGATATGTATTCCGCTACGCACTCACTGCTTACACCATACTTGATTTTCACCCGTGAAACACCAAAAAGTGCGAAAACCCATCGTTCTGATTTCCGATGGGTTTTTGCGTGTTTATAATTTCCGAGCATAGCCGAGGAAATTATATCGAATCATCCTTGCGCCAACGGCGTTCGCGGCAAAGCCGCATAGAAACCGGAAGATTCGTTACTTACTCCATGTTCTGCAAGCGTATTTGCACTGCTTCAGTGCCGTCTTTGCAGCCAGCTTTCCGCTTTCG
>CAVKSD010000061.1:9585-11378 GCA_963658905.1 Bacteroidaceae bacterium | reverse complement strand
TCAAACTGCAATCACAAAAACTTCACAATTGTTACTTTTATAATACCCCCCCCCCACCAATATTTGTCAACACTTATGTATTTACATATATGTAATATCTTTCTTGCGCAGTTTTGATAACTGCCGACTTACGAATGCAAGCCCAAATTTTTGTCAAAGATGTCGAAAGGGCACAGGAAAGAGTACGCCGAAAAATACACAAAAATCACCGCATTTCCTTGCGAAAAATCACGTGAAGTAGTAAAATTAAACATACGCATTTTCAGCATTTATACAAGCAATGCAGATTTAACAAAAATACAACCGGAGGCAACGAAATGAAGTTGATAGATAAATTAAAAGATGACAGACTTTCCCTGTCCTTTGAAGTTTTTCCGCCGAAGCAGGACACGGCTTTTGACAGCGTAAAACATGCAACGGAAGAAATCGCAAAACTCGCCCCTGCCTTTATCAGCGTAACCTACGGCGCGGGAGGCGGCACCAGCCGATACACTCTGGACATCGCAAAAAATATCAAGGACAGTTACGGCGTGCAGACCCTCGCCCATCTCACTTGCGTTTCTTCAACCCGCGAAACGGTACAGCAAAAAATCAAAGAAATCAAGGCGGCAGGCATCGAAAACGTCATGGCGCTGCGGGGAGATATTCCCGAAGACATGGATATTTCCCACCGAGAAAGCTGGGCTTATCACCATGCCATCGACCTAATTCGCGAACTTAAGGAAAGCGGTGCGGACTTTTGCATCGGAGGCGCCTGCTACCCGGAAAAGCACCCTGAGAGCCTTAACCAAAAGGAAGATATTCGTTTTCTGAAAGAAAAAGTTGAGGCAGGCTGCGAATTTTTGACAACGCAGATGTTTTTTGACAACAACCTGCTGTATAATTTTCTGTATAAAATTCGTGAGGCGGGAATTACGGTTCCGGTGGTTGCGGGCATTATGCCTATTACCAACGCCAATCAGGTGGAGCGGGCGCTTAAACTTTCGGGTTCCCACGTTCCCCAGCGTTTCAAGAGTCTCGTTGACAGGTTCGGTAGCGACCCTGCCGCAATGAAGCAGGCAGGCATCGCATACGCCACCGACCAGATCATCGACCTCTTTGCCAACAATATCACCAATGTTCACGTTTATTCCATGAACAAACCCGACGTGGCGCAGAAGATTCAGGAAAATCTTTCGGATATTTTGGGGAAATAACATGGAGCAAATTATTTTTACGAAAAGCTACGCAGAGCCGCCGGTGAATAGGCAGGAGATTCTGCGATATATGGGCTGCGGTGGAGCAGGGGAAACCGCTCAAAGCGTTGACGAGCTGCTTACGGAATGTCTTGCGGAGATCCTGCCAAGCCTCAGCTACAAGGTCTGCTGGAGGGATTTTCCTATTCAAAGGACAGAACGGGGGCTTGACCTTGGATTCATGCAAACGGAAAGCTGCGGGCTCATCCGCAATCTCAGCGGCTGCCACCGCTTCGTCCTGTTTGCGGCTACCGTTGGACTGGTCCCTGACCGCCTTATCGCAAAATACGGGCGACTTTCCCCTGCAAAAGCTCTCTTTATGCAGGCAATCGGCGCGGAGCGTATCGAAAGTCTCTGCGATGTTTTTTGCGTGGAGCTGGAACAAAAATACGCGGCGGCGGGCTTTTCGATGAAGCCCCGATTCAGTCCCGGCTACGGAGATTTTCCCCTTGAAGCGCAAAAGGATGTTTTTCGGGCACTTGACTGCCATCGCAAAATCGGACTTTCCCTGAATGACAGCCTTTTGATGTCCCCAAGCAAGTCCGTAACCGCCATAGC
>CAVKSD010000061.1:1484-9486 GCA_963658905.1 Bacteroidaceae bacterium | reverse complement strand
GCGGAGAAGCTGCGAAATCTGCGGCAAAACCGACTGCCAATTTCGACAAATTTGAGAAAGAGTTTTTGATTTATATATACTAATTATATACATTAGCCAAGCCGACTCAGCGCGGCAGAAAGGATTTTTATGAATATTTCAGACTATATGAAAGACCACCTGCTTTACCTTGACGGCGGCATGGGAACACTGCTGCAAGAGGCGGGACTTATTCCGGGTGAATATCCGGAGCGTTGGAATCTCAGTCGTCCTGAGGTGGTTCAGCGCATACAAAGAGAATATTTTGAAGCGGGCAGCAACGTAATCGCAACCAACACTTTCGGAGCAAATGCGTTGAAGTTCTCCCACGAAGAACTTGCGGATATAGTAAAAGCCGCTGTGCAGAATGCGAAGTTTGCCCGCGACACAGCCGAGTCCTCTCAGCCGAAATTTATAGCTCTTGACATAGGGCCATGCGGAAAGCTGCTGAAACCCTACGGCGACCTTGCCTTTGAGGACGCGGTAGCTCTCTTTGCGGAGGTTGTTCGGCTTGGAGCGGAGAGCGGAGTGGATTTAATATATATCGAAACCATGAGCGACAGCTATGAGACAAAAGCCGCGTTGCTTGCTGCCAAAGAAAATTGCAACCTACCTGTGTTTGTTTCCAACGCTTACGGCGAGGACGGCAAGCTGATGACAGGCGCCTCCCCTGCCGCAATGGTGGCGCTGGCAGAGGGTATGGGCGCAGAGGCAATCGGCGCAAACTGCTCCCTCGAACCCAAGCAGCTCAACGGTGTGGTTAAGGAGCTTCTTGAAAACGCTTCGATTCCGGTGCTGATTAAACCGAATGCCGGACTCCCTGAAGATTGCGGTGGCAAGGCTGTTTATACGACCCTGCCTGAGGAATTTGCCGCAGATATGGCCGGCTATATCCGTCAGGGCGTTCGCATCGCCGGAGGCTGCTGCGGCACAACGCCGTCATATATCCGGGAAATCGTAAAGGCTACCTGCGAAATTCCGCCTGTGCCTCTTACAGACAAGGAAATCACCTGGGTTTCTTCCTATACCCACGCGGTAAAATTTGAAAAAGCGCCTCTTTTGATCGGCGAACGAATCAACCCTACCGGCAAGAAACGCTTTAAGCAGGCTCTCAAAGAGCATGATATGAACTATATTCTCCAAGAGGGAATCCGCCAACAGGAGTGCGGCGTTCACATTTTGGATGTAAACGTGGGGCTGCCGGAAATCGACGAGCCGAAAGTCCTGCGGGAAGCCGTGCAGGAACTTCAGGCAATCATCGACCTGCCGCTTCAAATCGACACTTCGGATGCAGAAGCCATGGAAGCCGCGCTGCGGGTCTATAACGGCAAAGCCATGATAAATTCCGTAAACGGCAAAGAAGAATCCATGCGTACAATCTTTCCTCTTATGAAAAAATACGGCGGTCTTGCGGTTGCACTGACCCTCGACGATAGCGGCATTCCAAAGACCGCAGAGGAGCGGGTGGAAATAGCGGAGAATATCCTCGCCTGCGCCGCAGAATATGGCATAGACAAAAAAGACATCATATTCGATACTCTGGCGATGACAGTCAGCGCCGAGCCGGGAGCGGCTATAGAAACTCTCAAAGCGCTGCGAATCATCAAGGAAGATCTGGGCTGCCACACTTCGCTGGGTGTTTCCAACATTTCTTTCGGACTACCGAAACGCGAAGCCATTAACGCCGCCTTTTATACCTGCGCCTTGGAAAATGGGCTTTCCGCGGCGATCATGAATCCTTATGCACAGGACATGATGAAGTCCTATTATGCCTTCCGCGCCCTGCACATGATGGACGAAAGTTGCAGCGATTATATCGCTTTTGCTTCCTCTCTGCCGGAAATCGGCTCCTGCCAGTCGGTAGCGCCGCAGACGTCGATACAAGAAAAAGCGCAGGGGATTTTGCAACCGGAAAGCGCAACAAATGTCGGTGCAGCTACCGATTCTGCTGCCAGATACGCTTCGGACTTGCAGCGGGCGATTGCCAAGGGGCTGAAAGAACAGGCTGCCACGCTTACGGAGCAAATGCTATCGGACACGGAACCGCTGGAAATCATACAGGGGGAAATTATCCCTGCTCTTGACCTCGTTGGCAAAGGATTTGAAGAAAAGCGGGTTTACCTGCCTCAGCTTTTGATGAGCGCAGAGGCGGCAAAGGCGTCCTTTGAGAAGATAAAGGCGCAGATGTCCGGAGAGGCTGCCGCAAGCAAATATCCTATCGTTATAGCCACCGTTCGCGGGGATATCCACGACATCGGAAAAAACATCGTGCGGCTTCTCTTGGAAAACTACGGTTTTGAGGTCATTGACCTTGGGAAAGACGTGGCTCCTCAGGATATTTTGGACGCGGTAATTCGCCATCACGCTCCGGCTGCCGGACTCAGCGCGCTGATGACCACCACCGTGCCTGCCATGGAAGAAACCATTGCGCTGCTAAAGGAAAAAGCCCCTTGGTGCAAGGTGGTTGTGGGGGGCGCCGTCCTCAATCGGGAATATGCAGACCGCATAGGCGCAGACCGCTACGCAAAGGAAGCCATGGAAACCGTTCGCTACGCCGATAGCTTGGACCTGCAGTAGGGACATATTATATTTTGATGACAGCCCTTTGCGGTAGCTTGGCAACCTGAAAAAGTACATGAATACCTGCGCCGCCGGGCGCACCGAAAAAAATCGGAACCGAAGGCATAGGGTTCCGATTTTTTCAGTATGAAAGTATATATCTTTTAGATGTAATAGGTCTTTTTTATTTATTTTCGCGGATTTTGCGGAGGATCTCATCTTCCGCCTTTTTCATATCCTCGGCTCCGGCTGCATGGCAGGCTCCTGCCATGGCGCAGCTTTGGCATCCGCAACCGCAGGAACTTTTTCCTGCTTTTTTATTTTTAATCAGCCGGATAATGATTGCACTCACAATCGCCACAAGCAAAAGGCATATAACAATCGTTCCGATGTTTTCAATAATCCAACTCATTTTTTTACCTCTTATCTCGCTTTACCTAATGGTTTCAGCTTTATTTTGCTTCTTTATAAGGTCTTACAAGGTTGTAAACGATCACGCCGATAACTGCGATTGCAGCGATCAGACCGATGATGTTCATGTTGCCGCATGCAGCCTGACCGATCTGGTTGATTACGAGGGCGATGCAGTATGCGAATCCGCACTGATAACCTATCGCAAACCATGTCCACCTCGCGCTATTCATCTCACGCTTGATAGCGCCGATTGCCGCGAAGCACGGAGCGCAAAGCAGGTTGAATACCAGGAACGCATAGCCGCTTACCGGAGTAAATACGCTTGCAAGGGTCGTATAAACATCTCCTGCAGCTCCGTAGAGGATACCCATGGTGCCGACGATGTTTTCCTTTGCAACGAGTCCCGTGATGGAGGCAACTGTCGCTTCCCAGGTTCCGAATCCGAGCGGTGCGAAGATCCAGCAGATTGCTCCGCCGATTGCTGCCAAGATGGACTGGTCGAGTTCGTCTTCTGCCAGCATTCTGAAGCCCTCATCCGTAAATCCGAAGTATGATGTGAACCAGATTACGATGGTGGAAAGCAAGATGATTGTTCCGGCTTTCTTGATGAAAGACCAGCCGCGTTCCCACATCGAGCGCAGAACGTTGCCTGCTGTCGGCATGTGATATGCCGGAAGTTCCATTACGAACGGAGCAGGCTCGCCTGCGAATCTCTTTGTTTTCTTAAGCATAATTCCGGAGATTATGATGGCTGCCATACCTACGAAATATGCGCTTGTTGCAACCCATGCGCTGCCGCCGAAGATTGCTCCGGCAACCATTGCGATAAACGGAACCTTGGCTCCGCAAGGGATGAATGTCGTTGTCATGATTGTCATACGGCGGTCGCGTTCGTTTTCGATTGTACGCGATGCCATAACTCCCGGAATACCGCAGCCTGTGCCGATGAGCATAGGGATGAAGGATTTTCCGGAAAGACCGAATTTGCGGAAAATACGGTCGAGTACGAAAGCGATACGAGCCATGTAGCCGCAGGCTTCCAAGAATGCAAGGAGGAGGAACAGTACCAGCATCTGCGGAACGAATCCGAGAACTGCGCCAACTCCGGCTACGATTCCGTCAAGGATGAGTCCTGACAGCCAGTCTGCCGTGCCTGCTGCTTCGAGAGCATCTCCCAGAAGTGCCGGGATGCCCGGAACCCAGGTTCCATAAGTGGAGGTGTCAGGCGCTCCATAAGCGTCTTTATATTCCGTATCGAGGAATTCCACCATTGCTAATTCGTAGTCCGCCTTTGTTACGCCGTCAACGGTTTCAACTGCGAGTGTCTCCTCATCTTCGATTTCGTATGAAACGCTTGCGTCCGCAGGAACCATAGCATCTAACTGCTCGAGCGCTGCTTTTGCCGCCTCATCGCTGTAGGTTTCGCTTTCCATGTCGATGGCGGAAGCGATGCTGTCATCGCCATAAGCATCAGCAAATGCGCCGAGGATAAGATCGGTATCGCCGTACTGCTCTGCCGCTTTTTCATATTGAGCCGTTCCGTTTCCGAAGAGATGGTAGCCGTCTCCGAAAAGCCCGTCGTTTGCCCAGTCTGTAGCGGCGGTTCCCACCGTAACCATTGATATGTAGTAAACAAGGAACATTATCAAAGCAAAAATCGGAAGTCCCAGCCAGCGGTTGGTTACAACCCTGTCAATTTTATCGGAGCTGGAAAGCCCGCCTTTGTTTTGCTTCTTGTAGCAGGCCTTGATAATCGTGCCTATATAAATGTATCTTTCGTTCGTGATGATGGATTCCGCGTCGTCGTCCATTTCCGTTTCGGCAGCTTTGATGTCGTTTTCGATGTGAGCCATGACATCTGCCGGAATGCTGAGTTTTTCGAGGACTTTTTCGTCTCTCTCGAAAATCTTGATTGCGTACCATCTCTGCTGTTCTTCCGGTAAGCCGTGAACCGCAGCTTCTTCGATGTGCGCAATGGCGTGTTCAACTGCTCCTGAGAATGTGTGCATCGGAATGGTTTTTCCGTTTTCTGCCGCGTCGATTGCCGCTTCCGCAGCTTCCATAACGCCTTTTCCCTTTAATGCGGAAATCTCCATAACCTTGCAGCCCAGCTGGCGGGAAAGCTCAGCGGTGTTTATCTTGTCGCCGTTTTTCTCCACGATATCCATCATGTTTACTGCGATTACAACCGGAATCCCAAGTTCTGTGAGCTGTGTGGTCAGGTAAAGGTTTCTCTCAAGGTTAGTACCGTCGATGATGTTCAGCACCGCGTCAGGTCTTTCGCCTATGAGGTAATTTCTTGCAACTACTTCCTCCGGTGTGTAAGGAGAAAGGGAGTAAATACCCGGCAGGTCTGTGATCGTCACGTCGTCGTGCTTTTTCAGCTTACCTTCTTTCTTTTCAACTGTTACACCCGGCCAGTTTCCGACGAATTGGTTGGATCCGGTCAGGGCATTGAACAAAGTCGTTTTGCCGCAGTTCGGATTTCCGGCCAGAGCAATTCTGATCTTTTTGTCGCTCATTTTTCTTCTATTCCTCCACTTCTATCATTTCGGCGTCGGCTTTTCTTATGGAAAGCTCATAGCCTCTTACTGTCAGTTCAATCGGATCGCCCAGAGGCGCTACTTTTCTGATATGTACCGTCGTGCCCTTGGTGATGCCCATGTCCATGATTCTGCGCTTGGTTGCGCCTTCGCCGTGAAGTCTCTTTACCACGGCATCTTCGCCTACTTTTACTTCTTTCAATGTCTTCATTATTTTTTTCCTTTCTCTTAGGGATAAATCAGTTTATATCATAATCTTCTGCGCCATTTCCTTGCTCAGGGCAACCCGCGATTCTTTTACGTTGACAATCACGTTTCCTCCCAAGGAATTGACTACGGTGACGCCTGCGCCGACCACAAAGCCTAAGTTTTCCAAGTGCTTTTTCACTTCCGGGCTTCCGCCGATTTTCTTGATGATATTCGCCTCTCCCCGATTTGCTAAAACTAAAGGCATCATATTTCCTCCATTCCCGCGCTTTTTCGAGTTCGCGTTTCTATATATTAAGTTAGTTTTGCTAACCCCTTCGCTTTTGTGCAGGTTAGCTCTCGCTAACCTTTTCTCTTTATTTTAGGTTAGCTTTTGCTAACCTTATCGCTTTAATTTTGGTTAGCCCGCGCTAACCACTAATATAATATACTATACCCCATATATCCTTGTCAACACTTTTTTTGAAAAATTTTATATAAAAAAATAGGCAAAAAATTTCGCTAAAATTATGGGGTTTTTAAATTTTTCTTTCGGTGCTTTCGGCAAGAAGTTCCTCGGAAATGCGGGCAAAATGTTCAGGCTCCCAGAGCTTTCGAAGCTGCCCATATTTATACTGTCCGTACCCGGCGCAGCAGCTTCCGCAGCCGCAGACAACCAAGAGCAGGTCATAAAAATTCTCCTCTTTTACATATTCCCAGTCCTGCTCCTGATGTGTTTCCCGCAGGGCTTTCACATGTTCCCCGCGGTCATACCTCGGATTGCAGCCTCCGCAATATTTTATGCCTATCTTCATGTTCTTTTCTCATCCTTTCTGCAAAATCCGTCGCAGTCATCCGTAAGACACCGTGTCAATCCTCTGTAAAATTCTATATTCGCCCCTCTGCAAAATCCGCTCTTGAAATGGCAGTTGCTTTGTGCTAACATAAAGGTGCTTTTTATGGAGGTAACAATATGGCAATACAAGAATCCGGCGAAATGTATTTAGAGACAATTTTAGTTTTATCGAAATCTCATCCCTCTGTTCGTGCGATTGATATCTGCGAAGAAATGGGATTCAGCAAACCAAGCATCAGCCGCGCCCTCGGTATTCTGAAAGCCGACGGTTATGTGATTTCCGATGCTAACGGTCATCTAACTTTGACCGACTCAGGCAGGGCGATTGCCGAAAAAATATATGAGCGCCACACGCTGCTCTCGCAGTTTCTCATAAGTCTCGGAGTTGACCCCGAAGTTGCCGCAGAGGATGCCTGCAAGATCGAGCATCACATCAGCGACCAGTCTTTCGAGGCAATCAAGCGCCTCGCAAGGGCAAATGCCGAAGCGGTCGGTACCGGCTCCGATGTCGAAGCAGCGCCAAGCGCCGCGGTCAGCGCCGAGTAAGTCGAGTAATATATTTCAGGTCAAATAGCTATCATGCGTGCCTTTGCCGCGCCACATCTGAAGCTACGGCTACGGTTATAGTTCCAGTTCATACATTATCATTGCAAGGGCCGCAAGTCCTGCCGTTTCCGTGCGTAAAATCGTCTTTCCCAGTGTGACAAGCTGCACAGAGGCTCCGCACTGACCGAACATGGTTATTTCTTTATCGCTGAAGCCCCCCTCCGGACCGATAATCACCGCCACTTGTTTTGCAGAAGCAGAAGCGGCATCGGAATCTGAAGTTTGAGCATTTTGCGAGGGCTGCCCGCGCAGACAGTCCTTCATTGTCCGGTTTTCTTCGTTTTCATATGGACAGATTACAAGATCATATTTGCCTTTGCTGCTGATTTCCTTTAGCATTTCCTCAAAGGAAACGGGGGATTCTATTTGCGGAATTTTGCTCCGCTTGCACTGTTTAACAGCCTCGTCTGCAATTTTTTGCCAGCGCTCTAGTTTCTTGCCAAACTGGCCTTTGTCCGTAACCACAGTTCTTTCCATGAATACCGGAACGATGCTATCAATGCCCATCTCTACATTCTTTTGTATTATGGTTTCCATCTTGGAAGCTTTCGGGATGCCTTGATAGAGGGTTACCCGGGTCCGCGGTTCCCGTGCCGGCTTTTGCTTGTCCGTTATCCTGAGAGTCACGCAAGTTTCGTCTATCTCGGCAATCTCCGTTTCGTATTCCCATTCGCCGCCGTCGGATATACACACCGCGTCGCCGCATTTTGCACGCAAAACCTTGGTCAGGTGCTTGATATCGTTCTTTTTTTCGATATAGATATTCGAGCCGGCTACCGCCTCCGGCTTCACAAAAAATTTAATCATCACTATCCTCTCT
>CAVKSD010000061.1:0-1208 GCA_963658905.1 Bacteroidaceae bacterium | reverse complement strand
AGCATCATCACAAGATCTGCCATGAGGTTTGCCACGATGACGTCTGCCCGGAAATCTATGCCTTTCGTGAGATCCCCGTATTGCGCCTTTGCAATGCCGCCTACCTTGTTAAGAGCGATATTTTCATTCGCTATTTCCACGGCAATGGGGTCAATTTCGACTCCCAGCACCTCGGAAGCCCCAAGAAGCGCCCCTGCAACGGACAAAATTCCCGAGCCGCAGCCAACGTCCAGAACTTTTGCCCCCGGCTTTACGTATTCTTCCATGAGGCGTATGCAAAGTGAAGTAGTTTCATGTGTTCCGGTACCGAAAGCCATTCCCGGGTCGATTTCGATGATTTTTTCTCCCTGCTTTGGCTCGTATTCCTCCCAAGTAGGTTTTACCACGATTGTTTTTCCCACCTTTGCGGGTTTGAAATACTCTTTCCAGTTATCTTTCCACTCACTGTCATCTTCTACCTGCACTGAAATATCAAGGGCGCCAAGGTCAATATCATCTCCGAACTCTCCCGCCTGCGCTCTTGCCTTTAGTTGCCGGATCGCCTGCCTGATTTCATTTAGCTTCGCCCTGCCCTCTTCATTTTCCTCAACGAAAACCGTAACTTTCGGCGTTTCATTTTCTATCTCCAAAACGCTTTCGTCAATATAATCCCAGTCGTAGTCGTTCTTTTTGTCCAGCAAATCCGCAATGTCCGCCGGGTCCTCCACAACGGTGTCCGTAATTCCTATTTCAAGCAGCGCCGAAACCACCGGCTCGATTGCCTGTCTGTTTCCGCTTATGTCTATCTGTATGTATTTCATTTCTCCTCCAAATTCCGGTCGCATTCATGCACACCATAGTGATTATACACCATTTTTGCGATTTTTGGTAGAGTTTTGCGCCCTGCCAGCCTTGAAAAAGTCTTGAAAATCAGCTAAAAAACCGACTTGCGAAAATAAAATAAAAATAAAAGGGCTCTATTCTGAAAAAATTCCTTGCCAAAGCCCTCATTTTGTGTTAAAGTATTTATTGGTCTTGGAGGATTGACCGAGTGGCTAAGGAGCTTGATTGGAAATCAAGTAAGGTGTAACAGCCCCGTGGGTTCGAGTCCCATGTCCTCCGCCAGAAATGCAAGAACCCGTCACGGTAGTGGCGGGTTTTGTATTTTTCATGAAAGTCATGAGGGACTCGGACCCGCGAGGGCGCGAGCGCAAGCGAGAATGTCCTGC
>CAVKSD010000060.1:0-11589 GCA_963658905.1 Bacteroidaceae bacterium | reverse complement strand
GGCCATTGCAAGTGCAATTTATTTATATTATTTATACCCCCCCCCCTATTTGTCAAGGGGTGAGGCATTTAAAAATGCGCTTAAAAATCGTTTCATTTAAAAATTTACCTTTGAAATAAATATAACACAGCCCGATGTTACATCGGGCCAATATTATATTTATTTTTATGGGTAGTTTTAGTCTATAAGGCTGTTTGCTTCTTCCTTTGTAACCGTGTCCGGATTCAAGATGACAGGCGCCCATTCTTTCGGATATTTCTTCTGCATTGCCTTTGCATATCCCCAAAGAGCGATTCCGGCAGCTGCATAGATAATCAAAACAATCCACTCGGAGGTTCCCATTGCGGTACCGTTTGTCCACAAAATCCACGCGCAGAATGCGATTCCGATAACGCCCATAAGAGTTCCTGCTTTTACTTTGTACGGTCTTTCCCACTCAGGATGTGTTTTTCTGATTCTAAGGAAAGAAAGCGTTACCATCAGGTATACGGCTCCTGCCGCAACTCCGTAAATTACATAGATATAGTTTACCCATGCTTCCGGTGCGAAAATTGTGAAATATATTGAGAAGATACCTACGATAAGGTTTGCAAACTGAGGCTGACCGTTTTTATTAAGTTTTGCGAATCTCGGTGTAAGCTGATGCTGTTTTGCCGCTCCGTAAAGGATTCTTGATGCCGACAGCCAGAATGATGACAGCGTCGTAATGCAGGTAAGGATTCCCATGATAACGATTATAATTCCGAGCCAGTGCAGTCCAAGGAGGTCTGCTACCTTAGGGTCAACAATATTTACTTCTGCAATCCAATCAAGAGATACGATACCGCCGATAGCAACAACGGCAAGTCCGTAAACCAAAACCGTGCAGCCTAAGGAACCTACGAATGCTTTCCAGATATCTTTTTTAGGGAAGTTCGCTTCTTCGGAAAGCTGCGGAATAAGGTCGAATCCTACAAATTTCATAATTAAAAGTCCGATACCTGCGGTATAGCCGCTTACTCCGTTCGGGAACCACTGAATGTTGGAGAAGCTCCACTGTCCGCTTGTGATAAAAATAATGTCGGCAACAACTGCCACAACAAGCGTACTCCAGAAGAATACGTTTTGCAAACTTGCAAGCAGCTTCATTTCAAAGTTTGTGAGGAAATACCATCCAACCAGAAGTATAGCCGCTATAATCTTGATTTGCGTTGTTGTGATAGGGAACAGGTATCCAAGCATAGAAGCGATACCCATAGCTACCGTAGGCATTGCCATGATATAAAGCAGCATAATAATCCAACAAGATGCAAAACCTGTGTTAAATCCAAATGCGTTTGTGATCCAAATGTTTTGACCTCCAGCATACGGCATCATCGATGTCATTTCCGTGTACATAAACGCCAGCGGAAGAATAAGTACAGCACAGGTTAACAGGGATAATGCCGCGCCGCCTCCGCCTATTTCAAACCAATATTTAATTTCTACCATCCAAGCAGCGATCATACCGCCTGCCGCCATGGCTATCATGCCGGGTAGTTTTATCTCTTTTCTTAATTCTTGCTTGTCCATTTCTATCTCCTCAAGTCTACTTTAAATTCTTTTCAATTAACGAAATAGTTTCATCTGTTGAAAGAACGTCACAATAGATTACGCTCATTATCTTTAATTCGGCATCGTGCAGTTCCATGCTTCCGGCAGCGCAAGCGTCCTCGACGCAAATTACCTTGTAGCCGGCATCTGCAAGTCCTCTTACCGTTGATGCAACGCACTGGTCGGTTACGATGCCGGTAACTACGACTGTTTCAATTCCCATAAATTGAAGCATTTGCAAATAATTTGTTCCTGTGGTTACACTGTCTGTTGTTTTGTTTACAACGATTTCGTTTTCAATAGGAGCAAGTTCGTCTACCATCTGAGCCGCATAGCTGTTAACAGGAAGAAGCATTCCGTTCCAACCATCGGACTTTTGAACCGGGGATCTGTCCTCACCGTCTTCACGCAAGCACGCAATTCTGCCGTATGTAACGGTCAAACCGTTCTTTCTGAAGAAGTCAAGGAGTTTTTTGTTGTTTGGTATAACGATGTCGTCCAGTCTGTCGTGGAATGGAATCCATCTGTCCCATTCACCGGCTTCTTTAAATTGAAGTGCTTCTCCAAAATCTCTTAATACAAACTCATTTTGAAGGTCAACTAAAAGAAGAGCCGTCTTTTTCGGATCGATCTTCGGTTCTTCGACTTCTCCGATTGTTTCATAATAGAAGTTCAAATATTTGTCTTTTACTTTCATTTTTCGCCTCCTATAAATTATAGTTTAATACATTCGTTTGTAATATTTACAAGTCTTGTGCCAAAGAACGGTTGATATCAAAAAAATAAAAGCAAAAAAACAGCGAAAAAATAGAAGCGTTGAAATTTCAATGCCTCTATTCTCTAAAAAAATATAAAAATTTTTTTAATCAGATAATTCCTTGCATATATGTGATGCTGTAAACAATTGATTTTTTACCTTTTGGTAATTTTAAATGCTATTATTTTACCTTTTAGTAACGCTATCCGACTTTTCGCTCCAGTCTGAGCTTGTCGCTTATAATTGCGATAAATTCCGAATTGGTCGGCTTTCCCTTGTCGTTTTGGATGGTGTATCCGAATAAATTATTGATTGTTTCCAGCTTTCCTCGGTTCCACGAAAGTTCTATCGCGTGTCTGATTGCCCGTTCCACCCTGCTTGGAGTGGTGTTGTTCATGGCGGCTACCGTGGGATAAAGCTCTTTTGTTACGCCGCTTAACAGTTCCATATTGTCCACCACCAGAGAAATCGCGTCTCTCAGATACTGATATCCCTTTATGTGCGCGGGAACGCCTATTTCATGAATTAAATTTGTGATGTCTATTTCCAAATCGTTACTCACCAGCGAGTCTCGAAGCACAAGGGATTTTCTCAATTTGCCGTCATTTTGTTCGCCTACGAAACGTCTTTCCGGTCTGTCGCTTAACTGATTGATTCGTTTGATAAGCATTGCCATGTTGATGGGTTTTACAAGGTAATACTGCGCTCCAAGGTCAATCGCCTTTTGAATTATCGTGTCCTGCCCTACGGATGAAGTCATGATAACCCGCGGATAGCTTTTCAGTTCCATACTGTTTAATGATTCCAAAACGCCGAAGCCGTCCAAATGTGGCATAATCAGGTCGAGAACCAGAATGTCCGGACAATTGCCGCTTTTGAGGCGCTCTAAGGCTTCTCTGCCGTCATGGGCAAGGAAGGCAATTTCCATATTAGGCTGTTTCAGTAAATAATCGGTGACTACATCGCAAAAATCACGGTTATCATCTACGACACCAATTCTAATCTTTTTCATTTTATCCTCCTTTTACATGGTTTTTCGTTGAAAACACCAATTCACTTTACGTTTTTATTGTAGTATTGAGTCGATTTGTCATGTGTCCCGTTTGGTGTCAGAATGTTACGAAACACCTTGCGAAATTGGGGAAATGTATTCCACATTTAAATAGATTCTCCCTCCGCTACCATCCATTCTGCAAATATTCCGTATCCTTTTGCGGGATTATTGACAAAAACGTGGGTTACGGCGCCTACCAGCCTGTTGTTTTGTATAATCGGGCTTCCGCTCATTCCCTGAACGATTCCGCCGCAATATTTCAGCAGCCTGTCGTCGGCAACTTCGATTTCCATGCTTTTGCTGTCGGGCTTGCTTTGATGATTTACCTTTGTGATTTTTATGTCGAATTTTTCTACAGTGTCTCCGTTGATTGTTGTTAGGATATATGCGTCGGCTTCTTCTATCTGGTCTTGGTATCCCATAACGACAGGTTCTGACAAGTTAAGCTTTTCGGGATTTTTTCCTTTTGCATAGATGCCAAGCTGGGAGTTCTTTTTCACCTCGCCTATCGCCTCGTCGCCGGCGTAGAAGACTCCCCGGATTTCACCGGGTTTTCCCGCCTGCCCCTCTTTTATGGATTTTACCTCGGTGCGCAGAAGTTCCCCGTTTCCGGCTTCCAGCAGGGTTCCGGTTCTGCTCTCGTATATTCCGTGTCCCAGCGATGCGATTACGTTTGTTTTCGGGTCATAAAAGGTCATGGTGCCTATGCCGGCGATTTTTTCTTTCACCCAAAGCCCAATCTTATATTCGCCGCTTGTTTTTTCCTTTACAGGAACCAGATCAAATGAAAGTGTCTTATCTTTGCGGCTTACCTTGATGTTTATGGTTGCATTCTCCTTGACTTTTGCGGCGTTTACTATCTTTGACACATCCTTTGCGTAGTACACTTCTTCGCCGTTTATTGCTGTTATCATATCGCCGATTTCAAGCCCTGCCGCATATCCGGGGCTTAGAATGGAATCCTCCGTTTCGATTTCTTCAAGCCCTACCACCAGCACACCCTTTACATTCATTTTGATGCCTACGGATTGCCCGCCGGGAATGAGTATCCGCTCGCTGACCACTTCCACCGCCTGCTTCGCCTCATTCATGTAATTGCCGATAAAGCCAAGCGCTCCTATTACCGCCAATGTCAATACGAACAGAGTCGCTATCTTTTTTTGATTTTTTCTCATGAAAAGATCAACCTATCCTAACTTTCAAAGTCTTGTAGCAGGACGGCAAGTTCTTCCTGACTTTTTACTTTATAGCCCTCGTCAAACAAACGCTGGTCGTCGTAACTTAGCATATCGTACATGATGCTTGTGGTTTCAAGTTCCAGTTCGTTGCCTGAATGATCTACGAAAAAAACTTTTATTGCCTCGCCTGCTTTTTTTACTAAATAATATGATTCGGTGCCTCCTGAAATGCCGTCTTTTTCTTCCGCAGGGAAATTATCTTCCTTATGTCCTTCATCTTCCTCATCTTCTTCGTATTCTTCGTCATAGGTTTCGCCCCGTTCCCCGTCCGAATCTGGGCTTTGGTTCTCCTCTGAAATCAATTCGGAATTAGCCTTTTCTCCCGTGTTTTCAACGCTTGCCGCCTCCGGGTCTGTGGGCCAAGCAATCAGGATAATGAGCAAACAAAGCGCAAGTATAACGCTTGTAAAAATAAAAGTTCTATAGTCTTTCCTTTTTCTTGTAAACATATAATAATCACCTCGTGACTATTGTTTACTCATTTGGAAAGTATTATACCGTTATATATTCTTTTATGCTTTCAAAAGTTTTATTTCCGATGCCGGAGATGTTTTTTATGTCGTCAATGGTCTTGAACCTGCCCTCGGATTCTCGGTATTCGATTATGCGTTCCGCCTTTGAGGGGCCGATTCCCGGTATGCTTTGAAGCTCCACGGAGTCCGCGGTGTTTATGTTTATCTTTCCCTCCTCTGCGGAACTTGAGCTTTCGGTTTCGCCGCCGGACTCTTTCGAGTCGCCCTTTGCCCCTATCATAATCTTTTGACCGTCAAATACGGTTTCTGCTCTATTAATTTCGTCGATATCCGCATCTTCTGTAAGACCGCCCGCCCTTTCAATTACCTGAAAAAGTCGGGTTCCCTCGCTGACTTCGTAAACTCCGGGCATCTCCACTTCGCCGCCGATGTCAACATAAATCGAGCCTTGCCCGGCTTGACTCTGTTCATCTTCTGCCTGCGCCTCAAGGTCGGTTTCCGCGGTCTGAGGGTTTGCCTCGTCTACTTTGATTTCGTCATTACCTGCGTTTATCCAAAAAAATAAAACAGCAACGATCACCATGACGGGGATCGCCACTATTTTAAGTAAATCCTTTTTGTTTTCTGCAAGTTCTTTCAGTTCTTTCAGCTTTTCGATAATCTTATGCTTCCCAAAATACTCCATGAAATCGCCTCCTCTTTTTACACAATGTTACAACATAAAAAGAGGAATGTCAAGTTATATTTGTAAGTTGTTGGCAAAAAATATTTTTATTCTTTCCACTTCGATTTCATATCTCGGAACATCGATTCCCGCAAATGCGCAAAAGGTTGAAATTACAAGCTCTGGGCTGCAATTCGATTGGCTTCCGCAGTCCAGAAGTACCTGAAGCATTGCAAAATCCCCAAGCTTGAGAACTTCGCCCTCTCTTATCATGTGCCTGATATTTACCGGCTTAAGCTCTTTGCTTTTCTTCTGCTTCTTCATCGCCGTGATTTCCTCCTGGGAAAGATAAGCGCATAGCAGGGATTTTAATTCCGATTCATCGAGGCAAGTCGGTATCCATATTTTATAAAGCGCCGCCTCCGCACAGGATGCCAAAGGCTTAATGTCGGATGAAAGCCCCTTACATTCCAGTAGTGCTATGCCCTCAGGCATTTGATCCTGCATTTTTTTTAGCATCTCTTTTTCCTCTTGAGGAGCCACAAGTTCAAATTCGATAAACTCGCATTTGCTTGCATATCCAAGGGATAGGGGCTGCGCAAAGCCCATCTTTGGATGAGGGTTGAACCCTTGGGAATATTTGAGTCCCAGTTTCGTTTTCTTAAACGCCCGCTTGAACATACGAAGCATATCAAGGTGAGAAGTGTACTTTATATATCCGTTTTTTGTAAATTTTATAAAATATCTGCTTGTCAAATTAAGCCCCACCTTTCTTTGCCGTTCCTGCCATCGGGCAAACAACCTTAGCGTTCATGCCGCAGCCTGTGCATCCATTTCGGCAGTCAGGAGTGATTTCCTCTTTCACAGCTTTTTTCGCTTCGTTTTCGAGAAATTTCTTGGAAATTCCGCTGTCCACAATATCCCATGGCAAAATCTCATCGAAGCCGCGCTTTCTCGTAGTATAAAAATCCCTGTCTATTCCGCTTTTTTCAAAGGCGGTTTCCCATGCTTCCGGCTTAAAATGTTCCGTCCAGCCGTCAAACCTGCAGCCTGCGCGAAACGCTTCGTATAGAAGTCTGCCACATCTTCTGTCTCCCCTTGCAAACACTGCTTCATAAGCACTGGTGGTATTATCGTGATAATTAAAAGTAACCCCCTTTATTCTCAGACGTTCCGCCAGATAATTGTGCTTGTCCGCAAATTCCTCTGCGGTATTTTGCGCCTCCCACTGAAACGGAGTGTGTGCCTTAGGAACGAAGTTTGAAACGCTGACTGTCAGGTTAAATCTGCCGCCCTTCGGCCCGTTGATTTTGTAATTGAGTTCCCTGATATTCTTTGCAATTTCAACGATTCCGTCAAGGTCTTCGTAGGTTTCCGTAGGCAGCCCGATCATAAAATAAAGCTTGATATGCTTCCAGCCCAACTCCAGCGCCTGCTCGACTGACTCATATATGTCCTTTTCTGTAACCCCTTTGTTGATTACGTCTCTCAGCCTCTGGGTTCCTGCCTCCGGCGCATAAGTCAGTCCTGATTTTTTGTATTCCTGAATCTTGTTCAAAACATCAAAGGCAAATTTGTCGATTCTAAGGGACGGCAACGAAAGTGAAACGTTTTCTTTTTTGGTATAATCAATCAGCTCCGTTGTAAGTTCCTCAAATTTCGAATAGTCGCTGGTGGAAAGGGAAAGCAGTGAAAGCTCGTCGTGTCCCGTATTTTCAATCTGGTCTTTTGCAAGCTGCAAAATCCGTTCCTTGCTTCTTTCTCTCACCGGCCGATAGATCATGCCCGCCTGACAGAATCTGCACCCCCTTGTGCAACCTCTGAAAGTTTCTGTAACAGCCCTGTCGTGAACCGCCTCTACCATTGGAATAATCGGATTCGTCGGAAAATCCGTTTCCTCGATGGAGGGAAGTATCGCTCGTGTAACAGGCAGCGGCGCGGCGTCATACAGTTTACATAATTTTTTTATCGTTCCATCCTCGTTATATTTCACTTCATAAAGGCAAGGAACATACACTCCCTGAATTTTTGAAAGTTCTCGCAAAATGTCGCCTTTTTTCATGGCTTTTTTCTTGCATTCAATGTATTTTTCTACAAATACAGGCAAGAGTTCTTCCCCATCCCCGATTAAGAAAGCGTCTATAAAGTCCGCTAACGGCTCCGGGTTAAAGGCGCAGGGACCTCCGGCAATAACGATCGGAAATTCCTCCCCTCTTTTCGAAGCGAATACCGGCATACCGGACAGATCCAGCATGTTAAGCACCGTGGTAAAGGACATCTCGTACTGGAGAGTAAAGCCGAGGATGTCCGTTTCCTTAACCGGGGTCTTGGTTTCCAGCGTCATAAGCGGCACATTTTCCGCCCTCATCATTTCTTCCATGTCTACGGCAGGGGCGAAAACCCGCTGACAAAATATATTTTCTCGCTTGTTAAGCTCGTGGTAGAGAATCTGAAGCCCCAGATAAGACATTCCGATTTCATATATATCCGGAAAGGCAAAAGCAAAGTTTGCCTCTACCGCTTTCGGGTCTTTCTTTGCAGAATTGATCTCCCCGCCGATGTATCTTCCCGGCTTTTCCGCCCTTTTTAATAATTGATCCAGTTTGTACTGTAATTCCATTTGATTTTTTCCTTTGTTAAAATTTTTCACTCAATCATTGTACCATATAATCCTTGCTTTTTGCATTAAGTTTGAAAATTTTCCTGTGAATTTTCCTCTAAATTGTAATAGAAGTCTTTGTCACTATCGGATTTGTATATGCCTATAATGTCCCCTTTTCTGACCTTATCTCCCTGCACTGCCCTTATTTCAGAAAGATTGCCGTAGGTCGAAATCTTTGTGTCGTGGAGAATCTTTACGAAGCTTCCAAGCTCTTTGCTGATTCCCGATGTGATGACCTCGCCGGCATTCACTGCATACACGCAGCGTTCTTTCAAATTTGAATCCTCATCTATGGGCTGACCGTATTTTCCCAGCTCGTTTGCCTGCATAATAGTGCTTGCGATTACGGCAGGGGTTTCTTTTGCCTTTTCCAAAAGTTCCCGGCAACTTGTCTTTACTTCGTCAATTGAATAATTCTTTTCAAGCTGCTCTTTTGCGACGGTTTTCACGCCATCAAAACTTGGAATGTCAAGCACTCCGCCCGCCTTTGCAAGGGTAAAAATCATGCAGCATATTATTACCTGCAAGAAAAATTTTTCTTTGTACTTCATTTCGCTCCTCCATAAACCTCTTATGCGTATTGTATGAAGAAGTCCCGCAAAAAAACACCGCGTATTGCGATGTTTTGCTTTAGATTAAAATTCGTCCCAATATTCAAGGTCGTAATCTTCGATTCTGATGGTATCTCCTTCTTCAAGTCCAAGTTCTTTCAGCTCATCGATTGCGCCGTTTTTCTCAATATACTTGTATAAGTATCTGAGGGAACCCATATCGTTGAAGTTCGTGGATTTGAATATCTTTGAAAGCTGCTTGCCGCTAAGGGTGTAAACATCGTCTTCCTCGTCGTATCCGCAGAGAATATCCCGATATGTAGGATCATTCTCCTCGGCATCAAAGTCAAAGAGTTCTGCCGTATCTTCCTCCTGCAAGGCAGGTTCCTGCTCGATTCGGTTAAGCTCGCTCAGCGCCGCCCCTAAAATTTCTTCCACGCCCATATTAAGAGGCGCCGACATCGGAAATACCCTGTAACCCAGCTCTTCGACATATTTCTTAAATTCCAGATACTGAGGGTCGTCTTCCGATATCATGTCAATTTTGTTTGCCGCCACAAGCTGAGGCTTTTTGAGAATCCGCGGGCTATATGCGCAAAGTTCCTTATTGATTTTGTTGAAATCTTCAATGGGATTTCGCCCTTCGCTGCCGGAAACGTCCACCACATGAATCAAAACCTTGGTACGTTCGATGTGTTTGAGGAATTTAAAGCCCATTCCAAGCCCTTCGCTGGCGCCCTCGATGATTCCCGCAATATCCGCCATCACAAAGCTGCTGTCATAGATCTTGACAACTCCCAGATTCGGGTCTATGGTAGTAAAATGATAGTTTGCGATCTTCGGCCTTGCGCTGGTTGCAACAGCAAGAAGTGAGGATTTTCCCACGTTTGGAAAGCCCACTAGCCCCACGTCTGCAATAAGTTTCAGTTCAAGAATCACGTTTCTTTCCTTTGCCGCGCCTCCCGCCTCTGCGAAGTTCGGAGCTTGTCTTACCGAATTTTTAAAGTTTGTATTGCCTTTCCCGCCCTTACCGCCTTTCGCCGCAACAAAAGATTCGCCGTTTTCTGTCAAATCTTTCATCACGAGTCCGCTGGCTTCGTCGATGATTATCGTTCCTAGTGGAACTTTGATTATCAAATCCTCGCCGGCTTTTCCAAATCTTTTCTTTTTCATGCCGTTTTGTCCGGCTTCGGCTTCGTATTTTTTCTTGTATTTAAAATCCATCAGCGTCCGGAGATTTCGGTCTGCCATGAATATGACATCGCCGCCCTTGCCTCCGTCGCCGCCGTCGGGGCCGCCCTCAGGCACATAAGGTTCTCGCCTGAATGTTACGGCTCCGTCGCCGCCCTTGCCGGATTTTATATAGATTTTGGCTCTGTCTACGAACATACGCCCTCCTTATCTTAACTGAAAAAAGACCCTGTGCAAAATTGTACAGGGTCTAAAAATCTGATTAAGCTTCTTTTGAATAAACGCTAACCTGTTTTCTGGTCTTGTCTTTTCTTTCAAACTTAACTGCTCCGTCGATCTTCGCGAACAGAGTATCGTCACCGCCGATGCCAACATTGTTGCCCGGATGAAACTTTGTTCCTCTCTGTCTTACGAGAATGCTACCTGCGCTTACGAACTGACCGTCGCCGGCTTTAAGTCCAAGACGTTTGGACTCGGAATCACGACCGTTCTTAGAGCTACCTACACCTTTTTTACTTGCCATAAAAAGTACCTCCTAACCGTATAAGATAAATTACTTTAATGCTTCTTCAATAGCTTCGATGATTACAGCCTTTGTAGCTTTTTCGTCGATAGCGATATTGTTTTCTTTAGCAAAAGCAATCAATTCGTCTTTTTTCATTGAAGCGGAAACCTTCTTTGCTGCTTTTTCTTCAACTACAGCCTCAGCTTCTGCCGCTTCCGCTGTTTCTGCCTTTGGAGCAGCTTTCTTAGGGGCTTCGCCTGTCAGGCTTTCGATTTTAACCATCGTGTACGGCTGTCTGTGACCTTGTTTCTTTCTATAATCTTTCTTAGCCTTGTACTTGAAGATGATAACCTTCTGCCCTTTTCCGTTTTCTACCACTGTACCTGTTACAGCAGCATCAAGGTAAGGTGTGCCGACTTTAACGTCCTTGCCCTCTCCCAATACGAGCACCTTGTCAAAAGTAACGACCTGTCCTGCCTCAACATTTAATTTTTCAACAGTGATAACGTCGCCTTCCTGCACTCTGTACTGCTTTCCACCGGTTTCAATTACTGCGTACATATAATTTTATCCTCCTCTATCCAGTCTCGCCATTGCGGGTGTCCGAACCAAAGCCGAAACTTGCAGAACCCGGTCTGCGCGGCTCAACTCAGTTATGATAACACCTAAAGCGCGAAAAGTCAAGGATTTTTTCAAAAAAAGCCTTGCAAAAGCCTCAAAAAAGCCTTGGTGAGCCTTGGAAAACCTATGCTCCTAATCTTTGCTCAAAATCCTCAGCTAAAACCTTTGCTACAAGGTTGCAATTTCATTTACAGCCAAGCCGATGATTTCGACAATTTCCGTTCTGTACTTTATGCCGCTAAAGCACCGCGATTTCGCTCAGTGTAAGACCCGTCGATTTGGATATCTTGTCAAGCTCCAA
>CAVKSD010000059.1:0-11689 GCA_963658905.1 Bacteroidaceae bacterium | reverse complement strand
TCTGCGGGCGGGTATTCGGAGTCACGATGGTTGCCATGAGGTTTCCGCCGAAAGCAGGTCTTGTCTGCTTGAGTCCCGTGCTTTTATCTTCTCTGTCGAGTCCCTTGAGGCTTGCGGTGGTATTTGCTTCCAAGTAGTCCATGTAGTTTCCTACGTTGATATCAAGTCTGGTGCAGTCTGCGGTAAGTCCGGTGTTTAGTCTTGCTGCGATTCTCGGTGCAAGATCTCTTCCGATATGGGTTGCGCCGAAAAGGACTATCTCAGGTTTGTATTCGTTTATTGCATCTGTGATTACCTTTGTGTATCCGTCTGTGGTGTACTGACCGAGCAGCGGGTCTTCCAAAAGATATACGCTGTCTGCGCCATACTCAAAGAGTTCTTCTGTGAGGTGATCCACCTTATCTCCTACCAGAACCGCGCATACCTTTGTATTCTCGCTGATTTCTCTGGATAATTTATGACCTTCACCCACAAGTTCCAGTGCCACGTTCATAAGTTTTCCCTGTCTTTGCTCTGCAAAGACCCATATATTTTTGTATTCTTCAAAATTTGCCATGGTTATCTTCCTCCCCTTAGATTATGTGTTTTTCTTTCAAAGCACTGACAAGATTTTCAGCCTTTTCCTTCGGGGTGTCGCCTTCTACGCTTACCCCCGCTCCCTTTGGCTTCGGTGTGAATGATTTGAATACGTTTGTCGGGGAGGCTTTAAGTCCTACCGTGGTCAAATCAACTCCGATGTCTGCTGCGCTCCATACTTTGATTTCCTGCTGCGCCGCCTTGAGGATTCCCGGCACGGACATATATCTCGGTGTGTTGAGGTCCTTGATGCAGGTAAGCACGCAAGGAAGTTTTACCTTGAGTTCTTCGTAGCCGTCTTCGAGGGCGCGCTTTACGATTGCATAATCTCCTTCGAGCTTAAATTCTTTTACATAAGTTACCTGCGGGATCCCGAGCTTTTCTGCCATCTGAGGGCCAACCTGCGCTGTATCTCCGTCGATTGCCTGTCTTCCTGCAAAGATGAGATCATACCCGCCGACCTTTCTTACTCCTGCGGCAACTGCGTTTGACGTTGCCCATGTGTCCGAACCGCCGAGCGCTCTGTCGGAAAGAAGAACCGCATCGTCTGCTCCCATTGCAAGGCATTCTCTGAGCATTTCTTTTGCCTGCGGAGGCCCCATGGTAACTACCACAACCTCTGTATCAGGCTGACTGTCTTTTATCTGAAGCGCCTGTTCGAGGGCGTTTGCATCGTCCGGATTGAGGATGCTCGGCACGCCATCGCGGATCAATGTGCCTGTTTCCGGGTTAATTCTGATTTCGGTGGTATCCGGTACCTGTTTTACACATACTACTATTTTCATTTGTTCTTCCCCTCCTACAGTCCCATATTTCCGGAGATTACGATTCTCTGAACTTCTGATGTTCCTTCGTAGATTTCGGTAATCTTTGCGTCTCTCATCATTCTCTCAAGCGGATAGTCGTTGGTATATCCGTAGCCGCCAAGTGCCTGAAGCGCCTTGGTTACGCTCTTATTTGCGTGTTCTGAGCAGAAAAGTTTTGCCATTGCCGCTTCCTTGGTGTAGCGCACGCCGTTCTGCTTCTTTTCCGCTGCGTCATATATTAGAAGTCTTCCTGCTTCGCATCCTACTGCCATGTCTGCAAGTACGAACTGGGTGTTCTGGAATTTGCTGATCGGCTTTCCGAACTGAACTCTTGCCTTTGTATAGTCGATTGCTTCCTGCATTGCGCCTTCTGCGATTCCCAGAGCCTGTGCCGCGATTCCGATTCTGCCGCCGTCAAGAGTCTGCATTGCGATCTTAAAGCCTTTACCCTCTTGTCCGAGGAGGTTTTCCTTTGGAACGATGCAGTCTTGGAATACGATTTCTGCTGTTGGGGAGCCGTGAAGTCCCATCTTTACTTCGTGTTTTCCTACCGAGAAGCCAGGGAAGCTCTTTTCTACTATGAATGCGCTGATTCCGTGGTTTCCTTTGCTCTTATCTGTCATGGCAAATACTACGAAAATGTCTGCCACATAACCGTTTGTGATAAATATCTTGGAGCCGTTAAGCACATAATGATCTCCTTCGAGTTTTGCTACGGTCTGGCCCTTCGATGCGTCGGAGCCTGCGTTTGGCTCGGTGAGAGCGAATGCTCCTACATGGCGGCCTGTTGTGAGCATCGGAAGATATTTCTTCTTCTGTTCTTCTGTGCCGTTTGCAAGGATCGGGTCACAGCAAAGTCCGTTATGGGTTGCAACGATGTCTCCTGTGGATGCGCAGTATTTTGAAAGTTCTTCAACTGCCAGGGCTGCCGAAAGCACGTCTGCTCCTGCGCCGCCGTATTCTTTCGGTACGCACATACCCATTACGCCGTAGCGGAAAAGCTGATCGATTGTTTCTGCCGGATACTGTGCCGTGCGGTCAGTCTCGGCTGCGATTGGCTTCACTTCGTTTTCTGTGAATTCCCGAACCATCTTCTGGATCATTTTCTGCTCCATGGTTAATTCCAAGTTCATTTTTGTTCCTCCGTTTCGTTATCTGTTTTTGTATCAGCAAAATGCTGTATTCTTTACTTCTTAAAATTTGCCGGTCTTTTTTCGATGAAAGCCTTCATGCCCTCTTTCTGGTCTTCATCTCCGAAGCACATTGCGAACATTTCGTTTTCGATGGCAATGCCGCTGTCAATGTCCACCTGCATTCCTCTGTCGATGCAGTCCTTGGAGTATGAAACCGCAGTCTTTGAATTTTTGATGAAAGACTCTGCCATCTCCACCGCCGCAGGCATCAATTCTTCAAGGCTGTAAACATGATTTACAAGTCCGATTCTCTCGGCTTCTTTCGCGTCAATCATCTTTCCTGAGAAAATCAGCTCTTTTGCCATCGCCTGACCGACTCTCCGAGGGAGTCTCTGAGTTCCGGAAAATCCCGGAGTGATTCCAAGTCCAACCTCCGGCTGACCGAATTTTGCCTTTTCGGATGCCAGGATTATATCGCAAGCCATGGCGATTTCACATCCCCCGCCAAGAGCAAAGCCGTTGACCGCTGCAATCGTCGGGAACGGAAGCTTTTCTATACGGCGCATAAGCGCGCTTCCTCTCTGTCCCCACTTTCTGCCTGCCGCAAGGTCAAGAGTGGACTGTTCCACAATATCTGCTCCCGCAACAAAGGATCTGCCCTCTCCGGTCAAAATCATGGCTGCGATAGTATCGTCTTTTTCGATATTTCCTACCAATTCCTCAAGCTCCGCGATTACTTCGGAGTTCAGTGCGTTCAGCGCCTCCGGTCTGTTGATGGTAACAACTGTGATTCTCTCGTCAATTTTTTCGTATTTCAGATAGTCAAACATTTCTTCTCCTTTATTTCCGAACCGGCGGCATATTGAGCGCATTTCCGAATACCGCGTGTGCCGCCTCCTGTATTGATTCTCCTACGGATGGATGTGCATGGATCGTTGCCAAAATATCCTCTACCGTCGCTTTCTTCGTGATAGCAAGCGCTCCCTCCACGATAAGCTCCGTGGCATTTGGGCCGCACATGTGCATTCCCAGCACTTCGCCGGTCTTCTTGTCTGCAATAATCTTTACAAGTCCGGAAGTTTCTCCGATGATAAGGGATTTGCCGTTTCCTATAAGCGGGAAAATACCTGTTTTGTATTCCACGCCCTTTTGAACTGCCTCTTTTTCCGTGAGTCCCACGCCGGACATCTCCGGTGAAGTGTAAACACAGGAAGGTACTGCATCGAAGCAAATATTAGGTTTATGACCAAGCATACCTTCTACCGCTGCGATTCCCTCTGCGGAAGCCACATGAGCAAGCATGATTCCTCCGATGCAGTCTCCGATAGCATAGATGTTTTCTACATTTGTTTTATATGTTTCGTCTACAATAATACGATTCCTTTCGGTTGCGATTCCGATTTCGCCAAGCCCCAGTTCTTCGGTGGCAGGTCTGCGCCCAACGCACATCAGAACTTTCTCAGCTTCTATCGCCTTTTCGGTGCCGTCCGCCGCCGTTACGCGAACAGCCAAACCGTTCTCCGCTTTTTCAATGGCGTTTACCTTGGTTTCCAGCAAGATGTCAACCTTGTTCTTTTTCATGAGTTTTTTCATTACTGCGGTGATATCTGCATCCAGATTGATCAAAATATCAGGGAGCATCTCAACTACCGTGACTTTTGTTCCGAGGCGCTGATATACGTGCGCCATTTCGATGCCAATAACTCCGCCGCCGATGATGCAAAGGCTCTGAGGAATCTCCTCAAAGTTAAGAGCACCTGTGCTGTCCACAACTCCCTCAAGATCGTGTCCCGGAATCGGAACTACCGACGGCACGGAACCGCTGGCGATAAGCGCCTTGTCGAAGCCCAAGGTCTGAACTCCCTCTGCGGTTTCAACTTCAATTTCTGCCTTATTCTTGAACTTCGCCGTTCCTTTTATAACCGTGATGCCGTTGGCGCTCATCAAACCGCCGACGCCGCCCACAAGCTGCTTTACCACCGACTGTTTTTTCTTCTGCATTGCCGCAAAATCTATCGAAACCTCCCCAACAAGGATTCCGTTTTTTGCAGCGTCCTTTTTTATTTCGTGATATAAATCTGCCGAGTGGATGAGCGCTTTTGTCGGAATGCAACCGACATTAAGGCAGGTTCCACCCATTGCGTTCTTTTCAACAAGGGTTACCTCGGCTCCCAGCTGTGCCGCTCTAATTGCTGCGACATATCCGCCCGGGCCTCCACCGATTACTACTATTTTCATGTTCTCCTCCGTACGTACATAGCGAACTTACGCTAAAATTTATCTTCTTATATATAAAGTATATCAGTTTTGTTTTTATAAAGGAAATATATATAAGTTATCTCTATCTATGAATTTTGCAATAAAAGACTGCACAGGTCAAGTTGTTCTTGAAGTGTGCAGCCGATTTATTTTTATTTAGCTTTCAATTAACCCTCAAAGAATTTCTTCGGATTCTCGTAGGTCAATCTCCACAGGTATTCCGGATCAACGCCCATTTCGGCGAATTTCGGAATCGCATATTTCTTGAACCAAAGCAGGCGATACGGTATTTCTGCCGCAATAAATTTCTGTACTTCCTTTGGCTGGTTATCAAACAATGTAGAAGTCAATGCATAATCGTGGGAAATTAACACACGATCTCCCATTCCGGCATCCAAGATTTCCTTGATGAATTTGAAACGCGATTCTGTCGGCACCGCATATTCACCCGGAAAGAGGATGATCGGGAATCTGTCGATTCCAAGCCATGCGCCTTGGTCATAAATCCACTTAATGAAATCCAAGTCTGTAGTTTCAGGTAAGTGGTCTACGACAACCTTGTTCATGTCTGTGCCCACTTCCTTGAGGAACGCAAGCTGATGTCTCGGAGTTTCTTTCGGGCAATAAGTATGCAGGAAAATATTCGCGCCTGTTTCCTGGCTTGCCATTCCTACCGCATGGTGGATTTTCTTCGTCCATTCGTCCGGTGTGCCATCCATGGACGCCTTCAAAAGTCCTGCCTTGATGTCCGTTCCGTCGCATCCCTTTGTGATGTCGTCAACGAAGCACTTTGCCCACTGCTCATCTGTTGAAATTCCAAGGTACGGCGGTTCCATGCCCCACCAACCGGCAGTTGCGATAATATTCACGCCGGTAGCCTCGCTTACGCGCTTAAGCGCTCTTACATCACGACCTAAGCCCACAGGAGTAGCATCTACAACCGTGCTGTACCCCTCTTTTTTCAGATCATTTAATTCCGAGCAGACAAATTCGTCAATATTTTCTTTGTAAAACTGCGGATAATGCGTCGCAATTCCCATGCTGGAGCTGTAAATATGCTCGTGCATCAAAGTTGACCCTAATTGATCTGTTGAAATCGGTCCCGTCACTGTCTGAACCATCTTGCTCATTTTGATTTCATCTCCTTTGTTTTAACTTATTTATTTGCTTCCCATTCTTCGGACCATTTAGCCAAGGCTTCAACAATTTCTGTTCCCGGCAGACCCTGTTCATCGAGTTCCGCTGCCTTTTCCAAATTTGCCTTCTGAACAAGAGCGATAAACTCTGCACGCTGCTCGTCAGTCAAAACAACTTCCTTGGTTCCGAATGTATCCGTTGCCCACTGCATTGCGCCTTCTTCGGATGCCTTGAAGCCCTCTACATTAGCAGTCTCAACAACGCTTCTGATTTCTTCGCTGTCGATAATCTGCTGAATGTCTTCCGGAAGGCTGTTCCAGGTGTCAAGATTCATGAGATGTCCTGGAGCGCTTGTGTAGCAAAGGTTTAATTTCACGCAGTATTTGCAAACTTCAGCAAAGTTGCACGACTGGAGGGTTTCCGTAGGAATCAGCATTCCATCGTACATATTCTTTTGCAGCGATGAATATACTTCGGAGAACGGTGTGTTAACCGGGTTTGCTCCACATTCACGCACAAATCCGTTCCAGTCAGCTTCGCACCAAATGGTAAGACCCTTCATGTCAGCAGGAGTTTTAACTTCTTTGTTTACGGTCAAAAGCTGATACATTGTTCCGCCGTTGAATCCCTGAGCGAGAACGTGAACATTCTTATATTCGTTTCTGATAGCCTCAAAGTTTTCATACAGTTTGTATGAAAACTCAACAACCGCATCCTCAGGAACGCCGGAGGTCAAGCTCTTCCAGTTCTCAGAAATAACGAATCCGTCGTTTGCATAGCGGTGAACGTCCGCGATATCCGCAACGCCTGACAGGAGCTGCTGGTACTCAGCATTAGCGTCAATTAAAGTGTCGTCATAGTAGAAAGTAAACTGAACTCTTCCGTCCGTTGCTTCCGTAACTGCGTCTGCCCACTTATTCCAGCTCTCTGCCTGGAAGTTGCTCTCGGATATTGCCAAGCTGAATTTTAAGTTATAGGTTTCCTGCTCGTCGCTGCTTCCGCTTCCGCTTCCGCAGGATGCCATTGAAAATACGAGCAGCAATGACAACAATACTGCGATAATCTTCTTCATTTTAGTCTCCTCTTTTTGTGTTTTTTATTTTAAAATTAGTGAGTTGCATTCCATTCTTCTGTCCACTCAGCTAATTTCTCAACAACTTCTGTTGCAGGGAATCCCTGTTCGTCAAGCTCTTTCGCAGCCTTGAGGTTTGCATTGTACAGACATTCGTCAAACTCTGCCTGTGCTTCCTCGGTCGGTGTGATATAAGTCGCGCCATAGTTCTCGATTGCAAATTCCTTTGCAGTTTCGCATGACTTGATGAAGGCTTCTCTCTGTTCTTCTTCCACCATGCTAGCCAATCCTAAGATTGCTTCCTGATCCTCTGCGGAGATTTCGTTCCAAGAATCCTTGTTGCAAAGTTCTCCAGGGCCCATAAGGTATGCTACATTGATTTCGGTAACATATTTGCAGACTTCAGCGAACATGCAGGACTGCATGGTTTCTGAAGCGATCATAAGACCGTCATACATATTTTTCTGAAGCGATGAATATACCTCAGCCCACGGCGTATTGACAGGGGTTGCACCACACTCTGTCAAGAAGTCATTCCAGTCTGCTTCGCACCAAATCGTCATGCCTTTAAGGTCAGCAACCGTCTCAACCGGCTTTTTAACCGTCAGAATATCATAAACTGTTCCGCCGTTATACCCCTGTGCAAGTACCTGAACATCTTTATATTCGTCTCTTACCTCAGGGAACTCATCCCAAAGCTTATATGAAAATTCAACAACTGCGTCTGTAGGAACGCCGGAGGTCAAGCTCTTCCACTTTTCCGAGAAGAGGAATCCGTTGTTAGCATAACGATGCACGTCAGCAACATCGGCAATACCGGAAAGAAGGTTTGCCCAACCGTCGTTGGAATCGATCAGGGTGTTCGACCAGTACCACTTGATCTTTACTCTACCGTCTGTCACTTCTTCTACTTTGTCTCCCCAGTTTTTCCAAGCTACGGACATGAAGTTTGCTTCGTCGTTTGACATTGAAGCTTTCCACTCAACTGTCTTGTCTGCGTCAGAGGCGCTGTCACCGGAGCCGCCGCAAGCGCCGAGGGTAAATACCATTACGAAAACCATTACCAAGGCTAAAATTTTCTTGCTCATAATATTTCCTTTCTTACGTCTGAAAAATGCTTCTTATATCTTTTTTATTCATATTGAGCGCTAAGCTCGATAATCTCATTGAGTATTTCTGTTCCAGGGAGCCCTTCCGCATCCCATGCCTCAGCCATGCTCTTCTTTGACTCGTTCAATACATCAATAAATTCCTGTTTTGTTGCATCGGACAGCTCTATGATCTCTGTCCCCATAGTCTCCTGCGCCCATTCTACGCTGGTAGCATCGGATTCCTGACCGCTTGTAGCCATGTAGTCTTCGATATAGCCAACCACCTCAGGATCATTGAAAACTGCTTTGATGTCGTCCGGGAAGCTGTTCCATGTGTCCAGATTCATAAGATGTCCTGGTGCTGCCAAGTAGTTAAGGTCTACCATGGTAGCGTACTTACAAACCTCTGCGAAGTTTGCGAGTTTAAGAGTTTCTGCTGCGATGAAAAGTCCATCATACATATTCTTTTGCAGCGATGAATATACTTCCGACCAAGGTGTATTGATCGGGGTTGCGCCCAATGCCTTGAAGAAATCGTTAAAGTCAGCTTCACACCAAATAACCAATCCCTTCATGTCTTCAACGCTTTCAACCTTCTTGTTTACCGTCAAAATCTGATATGCGCCACCATCGAAAGCATGTGCCAAAATGTGAACGCCGGACATTTCTTCCTGCAACTCAGGGAAATCATTGTAAAGGGTCTTTCCCATTTCAGCCTGTGCAGCTACCGGAGTTCCCAAGGTCAAGCCTTTCCACTTTTCATAAATCTTGAAACCGTCCGAAGCATATTTGTGCATGTCCGCGATGTCTGCGATACCTGCGGTCAGTTGGCTGTACTCGGAACTTGCGTCAAGCAAAGTATTGTCCCAATAGAACTTGAACGTTACCCTGCCGTCGGTCTTTTCGGTAATCATGTCAGCCCACTTTAACCATCCCTGGCTTTGACGGAGCGGTTCGCTTCCTTCGATGTGAACTTTCAGTTCCCAAGTCTGGTCTTCATCCGCCGATGTGCTGCCGGAACCGCCGCACGCGGTAAATGAAAATGCGACAACGATAATCAATAATAATGATAATACCTTTTTCATCTTTTTTCTCCTCTCGGTTAATTTATATGTTTTCCCACTTTTCGCCAAATGCCCCATTGCATATTTCGTAAAGCAGGGGACGACCAAAGGTTTCTGATTTCAATCAAAACTCAGGCGTTTATCAATCGCTGATAAAATCTTCGGGATTTCCCGCTCTCGGATCATCGGCGAGGGGGCCTACAACCACGCTGCCACATTCCAATGTCGCGCCGAGTTCCTCGTTTAAATCATAGAATACGCAGGATTTTCTCGTGCCGTCTGCAAGTACCGGTCCCATTTCCGCATAATTCAGTCTCGGCTTTCCCATTTCTTTCATTTCCTGCATGAGAGCAGGCAGATTGCCGATTTTTACGCCCAAATGGTTAAGTCCGTTTCCGTGCTTAAGCAAGAAGTCCGAATAAGGATTTCCGGGATTCTTGTCAAAAGGCTCAATGATTTCCATATCGAAGTTTCCTATGTTGAATCTTATATACTGATGAAAAAATCCGCACTTTTTCTCGTTATAGTTGAGTCCGTCCCAATCGTCAAACTCAAAGGCTTTTTTCGTTGATTTTACAACGATAGAGCTTTCATCAAAGTCAAATATCTCTTTCCACATTTCAAGGGTTTTCAGGGAATCCCTTACGCAGACGCTTACCTGGAAAATCATATCTATCGCAGGTCTTGCCATATCTCGCTCGAATCCAAACAAGAAATCGTTTTTCTTTGGCGGAATACATTCAGGCGGGTTTTTGGCAGCTGCCTCTCCGGCTCTCGGTCCCACAACTACGCTGCCGCACTCCATAATCAGTCCGAGCTGCGGTCTTAAGTCATAGAAGACGCAGCCTTTTCGCTGACCGTTGGAAAGCACCGGCCCCATTTCCGCATGATTAAGCACCGGAACGCCCAATTCCTTCATTTTTGCAGCCAGTGCGTCCATTTCTGAAACCTTTACACCGATGTGATGCAGACCCGTGCCGCCGTTTTCCCGCAAAAATTCAGCGAAAGGGCCGCTTGATGGCTTATCCATCGGCTCGATAATTTCAAAATCGATTCCGCCCAGATCGAAACGAGCAAATTTATTGAAAAAGACACAAGGTTTCTCGTTGTAGTTATGCCCCTGCCACTCCCCGCTGTCAAATGCGTCTTTCGTTGAGCTTATTTTGATGCTGTCAGTATCGAAGTCAAAAAGCCTCTTCCAGTTAGCGAGAAGCTTTTCCAAATCATTGGTAACAACGCCTACCTGAAACAAGAGGTCTATCTTTGGTTTCTTTGCAATACTCATGTGTCGTTCCTCCTCATCTATCGGTTTTCAGAAATATCACCCGAATTTCACCGAAATTTCACAGGCAAGTTATTTCTTTCACAAAAAAATAATATCAAATTTTCGTCCTTAACACAAATTGATTAAGGTTTTATCTTCGCATAACTTTTTGGAATAGTAGCTCCGGACTGCTATATCTCATCGAAGCTGATGTCGAATACATCGCATCTTTCACTAACTCCGCTGGCAGAGGTCAGCATGATGTTGGAACATGGTTTGAGTTCCCCTGTTCTTATAAAAAGCTTTGCTTCCTGCGCCTTTGCGATAAATCCGTCCATATCCGTCTCAAAGTGAGTCTGCGCCTTAAAGATTTCCGTTACAAAATTATAGTATTCGCTATTTGCTTCTTTCATTTTGTCAAATACTGTGAAATCTTCAATGATAATTTCGTTAAGCACAGCTTTCAAAACCTGAATCATCGACGGGATTCCGGCGACCAAAGAAACATCCACCACCGTAGAGCCTTTTGGAATCGGGAACCCTGCATCACATATAACTAACTTATCCTTATGGCGAATTTTTGTAAGTTCACCCATCAATTCTGCGTTTAATATTCCTGTCTTTTTCATATTTTTACCTCTTTTTTCCATGAATTTGTACGTTGCGTCTCCGATAATTGCAACAAAAAAGCCCAGGCAGCGCGTGACTACCCAGGCTCCGTAATGTCTTTCTAAATGGGTGTCACCCCATTCATATACATCTGTTTTTATTTGCTCTATGTAATAGCATATCCCAGCAACGCCGGTATCCATTCCGTGATCTGCGGGAATAACAGCAAGATAGCCAGGCCCACAAAGTCTGCGATAAGGAATGGAGTAACGCCCTTGAATACGTTTGCAAGAGGTTCTTTTGCGAGTCCTTTGAGGAAGAACGCAGTCATACCCATAGGAGGCGTAAGTCCACCGATATCTCCCATACGAACCATGATAACGCCGAACCACAGCGCCGAGAATCCGCAGCCCTGAACGATCGGAAGGAATATACCAACGGTCAAGAGGATCATGGATGTTGCATCGAAGAACATACCCAAGATAATGTATATTACCAAGATGAATATCATCAGTAGCATATTTGGCATGTGCAGTCCCAGAACGAAGTCGGAGATAGCAAATGTGATACCGGACAATGCAAGCATTTGTTTCATCAGCATTGCGCAGGAGATAACCATGTAAATCATACCTATCATCGATCCGCCGGAGAGGAAGATGTTCTTGATGACTCTCATGT
>CAVKSD010000058.1:0-11994 GCA_963658905.1 Bacteroidaceae bacterium | reverse complement strand
CGCTGGATGTGATTGCAAAGAATACAGGTTTGACCATACATGAAATTGAAGAACTGTAGCAAAGCACATTAGAAACAATTACGCATTAAAATTGCGGCAGCGAGGAGTAAAACGCGCTTTTGAAAAAACGAGCATAAAAGCAATGAAGGGACTGCGCAATAACGTGGAATAACCGTTAATGCGACAGCCCCTTTTTTCACGATATCAACATCTAACCCCAAACTCAGTCCACTCAGGCGGAATGTTTAGTGCGGCTTTTTTTAAGTTGAAATTTTTTGCCGGATGCTTTACAATATATTATGAGTAGTTATGCTCACAAGACACAAAATACAGAGGAAAACAGAGAATGGATTATCAGAAATATATAAGAAATTTCAGCATTATCGCACATATCGACCACGGCAAATCAACCCTCGCAGACAGACTCATCGAAAAGACGGGACTAGTTGCCGAAAGAGATATGAAAGAGCAGTTCCTAGACAATATGGATCTGGAAAGGGAAAGAGGGATTACCATCAAGCTCCAGACTACAAGGCTTGTATATAAGGCAAAGGACGGATGTGAGTACATCTATAACCTCATCGACACACCGGGTCATGTGGACTTCACATACGAGGTTTCGCGCTCGCTTGCGGCTTGCGAGGGAGCGGTGCTGGTGGTGGACGCGACCCAGGGAGTAGAGGCCCAGACCCTTGCAAACGTTTATCTCGCACTGGACGAGAACCTCGAAATCCTGCCGGTGCTTAACAAAATCGACCTTGCATCGGCAAGACCGGATGAGTGCAAAGAAGAAATCGAAGAAATTATCGGGCTCGATGCAGAGGACGCGCCGCTTGTTTCCGCAAAGACAGGGCTTGGAATAGAGGAGCTTCTGGAGCGGATCATCGATGTGGTTCCCGCGCCTCAGGGAGACGAAAACGGCAAGCTCAAGGCTCTGATCTTCGACTCAAAATACGACAATTACCTCGGGGTTATAATCTATGCCAGAATCAAGGACGGGCAGGTGAAGAAGGGCGATGTCATCAGGCTCATGGCCACAAACAAAAAATACGAGGTTACCGAAGTCGGCATTTGTGCTCCAAATTTGGTGCCCACAAAGCAGCTTCGGGCAGGTGAAGTAGGCTATATCTGCGCCTCCATCAAACAGGTTGCGGACGCCAGAGTCGGCGATACCATAACCCTCGACGAAGACCCTGCTGATGAGCCGCTTCCGGGCTACAAGAAAGTCCAGTCCATGGTATATTGCGGAATTTATCCGGCGGAGGGCGAAAAATACGAAGGCGTAAAGGATGCTCTCGAAAAATTGCAGGTAAACGACGCGGCATTTAACTTCGAACCGGAAACATCCCAGGCGCTGGGCTACGGCTTTCGCTGCGGGTTCCTCGGGCTTCTTCACATGGAAATCATCGTGGAGAGGCTGGAAAGAGAGTTTAACCTCGGGGTTATCACAACATCCCCGAGCGTAATATATAAGGTTGTCAGAACCGACGGGACAATCGAGATGCTCCAAAACCCGTCGAATCTTCCGACGCCGCAAGAGATCGACCATATCGAGGAGCCCATGGTAAAGGCAAATATCATGATTCCAAACGACTACGTAGGCAGCATCATGGAGCTTTGCCAGCAGAGGCGGGGAACCATGCTCCACATGGAATATATCACGCCGACCAGAGTGCAGCTTCACTACGATATGCCGCTGAACGAGGTAATTTACGATTTCTTCGACGCACTGAAATCAAAGACCCGGGGCTACGGCTCGCTGGAATACGAATTTGACAGATATGAAAAATCCCAGCTCGTAAAACTGGATATCATGCTCAACAGGGAGCTTGTGGACGCATTCTCGATGATAGTCCACGAGTCGGAAGCCTATCATAGAGGCAGATTCGTCTGCGAGAAGCTGAAAACCATCATTCCGATGCACCAGTTCGAGGTGCCGATCCAGGCGGCGATAGGGCAAAAGATAATCGCAAGAGAAACCGTCAAGGCATACAGAAAAGACGTAATCGCAAAGTGCTACGGCGGAGATATCTCCCGAAAGAAAAAGCTGCTCGAAAAGCAAAAAGAAGGCAAGAAGCGTATGCGCCAGTTCGGAACGGTGGAGGTGCCACAGGAGGCATTTACGGCAGTGCTCAAATATGACGACAACAAATAATATAACAAATAAAATGCAGGCGGAAAAATTGCAAGCAGAAAATTTGCGGGAAGAAATAGTCCGGGCGGAAAATGCGAGAGGAATTTACATCCACGTGCCATTTTGCATGAGCAAATGCCCATATTGCGACTTTTATTCGATCCCAAAGAGGGATCCCGCACTGATCGAGGACTTTGTAAGCGCGCTGGAAAAGGAAATTGCATATTACGGCTCGAGGAAAGAATATACGGATAAACCCGTAGAGAGCATATATTTCGGCGGGGGAACGCCATGTCTTCTCAGCGAGGCTCAGCTTGAAAAAATAATGCGTGCGCTGCGAGAAAATTTCGATATCGTGCCGGATGCTGAAATCAGCATGGAGGCAAACCCTGCGGCGGTGACCGCGGGAAAACTCAGGGAGTTTCGAAGGCTCGGGCTAAATAGGCTCAGCATTGGGGCGCAATCCTTTGACGCGGAAGTGCTCCGGATTCTCGGCAGGCTCCACAGCGCAAGACAAATCGCAGAAACCGTAGACGAGGCAAGGACTGCGGGGATAGGGAATATAAGCCTTGACCTGATGTTTGGAATCAGCGGTCAGTCACAGCCAAGCTGGGAGAAGACCATCGCAGAGGCAGTAGCGCAAAGCCCCGAGCACATCTCGCTATATAGCCTTGAGATCATGGACAACACGAGATTTGCAAGGGACTTAGACAAAGGAATTTATAGGCAGACAACAGAAGAAGCGGATCGACAGATGTACGCAAAAGCCTTGGAAATGCTGGATGCGGCAGGATACGGGCAGTACGAGATCTCAAACGTATGCAAGATGGGATATGAGTGCAGGCACAATATGCGCTACTGGAATATGGGCGAGTATATCGGGCTTGGGCCGGCGGCGCATTCCTTTATGGATGGCACCCGCTATTCAAATGCGGCGGATGTGAAGGCATATATTTTGCAGCTTTCGCAGGGCGGAAGGCCAGAAATCTCAGGATACCACAAGAACAGCAGGCAGGATAATATGAGCGAATATATCTTTACGGGTCTTCGCAGGAACATTGGCATAAGCAAGGCGGATTTTCGGCAGAAATTCGGCGAGGATATCTGGCAGATCTATGCCGCCGAAAAAACTGAATTTGATGAGTTTGCAAGAGGCGGATTTGCGATAGAAGACGAGTTTTCGATACGCCTTACGCTTAGGGGCATGGACGTTTCCAATAAGATAATGATGATTTTTGTCTGAATGGCGGCTCGCCCAAGCGGCGAAGCAGCCGAAGCAGCAGTAATAGCCGAAACAGAAGCAGAATAGAACAGAAACAGAATCGAATTGAAACAGAAGGCTAAATAGAAATGCCATAGAAAGGATATGCGATGGGAAAATATATAATGGCGCTCGACCAGGGAACCACCAGTTCAAGATGTATAATCTATGACAAAAAAGGGAATATTCTCAGCGTCGCCCAAAAGGAATTTGCGCAAATTTACCCGAAGGCAGGCTGGGTCGAGCACGACGCAATGGAAATCTGGTCAACCCAGATGGGAGTGGCGCAGGAAGCGATCCTGAAGATCAACTGCACCCACGAAGATATAGAGGCGATCGGAATTACAAACCAGAGGGAGACAACCGTGGTATGGGATAGTAAGACCGGCGTGCCAATATACAATGCGATAGTATGGCAATGCAGACGAACCGCAGAATACTGCGACAGCCTCAAGGCGGCAGGACATGGCGAAAAAATCCGCGAGAAGACCGGGCTTCTCATAGACGCATATTTTAGCGCAACGAAACTGCGCTGGATACTCGAAAACGTTCCCGGCGCAAGAGAAAAGGCGGAAAATGGCAGGTTGCTGTTTGGGACGATAGAGACATGGCTCATATGGAAGCTGACGGAGGGAAAGGTTCATGTGACGGACTATTCCAACGCCTCCAGGACCATGATGTTCAACATAAATACATTGGACTGGGACGATGAGATACTCAAAATCCTTGACATTCCAAGATGCATGCTGCCGCAGCCTATGCCATCGAGCTGTATTTACGGACAGACGAGCGAAAATATTTTCGGCGGGGCGATTCCCATCGCGGGAGCGGCGGGTGACCAGCAGGCGGCGCTTTTCGGCCAGACCTGTTTCTCACCGGGAGAGGGCAAAAATACCTACGGAACGGGCTGTTTTCTTCTGATGAATACCGGAGAAAAGCCTGTATTTTCAAATAACGGATTGGTCACGACCATCGCATGGGGAATTGACGGCAGGGTGGATTATGCCCTGGAAGGCTCGGTTTTCGTATGCGGCGCGGCGATCCAGTGGCTCAGAGATGAGCTTGACATTCTGGATAATGCCGCAGATTCCGAAAAAATGGCTCTTTCCGTACCGGATTCAAACGGCGTATATGTCGTGCCGGCTTTCGTAGGGCTGGGGGCGCCGTACTGGGATCCTTATGCCAGAGGCGCGGTGCTTGGCATAACCCGCGGCGCAAACAAGAATCACCTTGCAAGAGCAACGCTCGAGTCCATGGCATACCAGACAAAGGACCTCATCGATGCCATGGCAGAAGACATGGGAGCGGGCATCGAAATGCTAAAGGTGGACGGCGGAGCATGCGCAAACAACTTCCTGATGCAGTTTCAATCGGATATTTTGGGCTGCGAGGTGAGAAGACCTCGGTGCATCGAGACGACATCCCTGGGAGCTGCTTATCTTGCGGGACTTGCCACGGGATACTGGAAAAACAAAGAGGATGTTCTTGAAAACTGGCAGGTAGACAGGACGTTTGAGCCGAATATAAAGGCCGCAAGAAAAGAAGAGCTTCTGGCCGGCTGGAAAAAGGCTGTTGCCTGCGTCAGGGGCTGGGCAAAGTGACAGAAGTCAGAAATCAGACGAAAACAATAAAAAAGATAAGAAATAAGAAGGAAAAGGAAAACAATTATGGAAGAAATTAAACAAAGAGACTATATGTTTGATACTTTCCGGGGACTTTTGATGTGGTCCATACCGATTTCGCATTTCACGCGGGTCGCAGGCCACTTTTCGCAAGGTTCACTGGGAGGCGTCATTTACATAACCATCAATGTGTTCGTAATGCAGGCATTCGTATTCCTTTCGGGATATTTCTCGAAGAAACCGGACAGGTCAAAGGAGACGTCGTTTCATACGTTCCTGTGGCCGTATCTCCTCGGAATCCCGTTCTTTTTTGTGGTAAGGACGCTGATTTTCGGTCATGCAAACTTTCGGCTGGACGTGCCGCCGTTTGCGCTGTGGTATCTGTGGGCGCTGTTCTTCTATAGATATTTCACGAAAGAATGGATGAAGATTCCGTATATACTGGAGCTTAGCATAATCGTATATCTCTTTGCGGGGCAGATTCCGTTCCTGACGGACTTTTTGGGACTTGGCAGAATGGTATCATACTTCCCGTTTTTCGTCATGGCATTCTATTGCACAGGGGATCAGATCAAGAAGCTAAAGTGCCTAAAGAATTGGCATTGCGCGGTGCTTTTTGCGGTGCTCCTTGGGATTTCCTGCATACTGGCATTTTGCGTGCCTCAGCTTCCGGTTGGATTTTATCTTCTCAAGACCACGGCGGCGGAGCTTGGAATTGCATGGCAGTGGGACATTTTCGGAAGAGCGCTTATACTTTTCCTTGCGTGGGGCTGGATCATTTTGATGTTTAATATCCTCCCGAGCAGGATGAATTACCTGGCATATGTAGGAATGAACACAATGCCGATATATATTCTTCACCTAATTGTGAGATACTTAGTTAAAGTGCACGGAATAGGTCTTGGGATCATTCCGGTGAACAATTGGTTTGTTTATTACGCATTGATAATGGGACTTGCGTCCCTTTGCGCGGTGGTATTTTCATCAAAGCCGGTGGCATGGGCATATGATTTCGTTGTGGAGGGCCTATGGAAAGTTTTCCTTTGGCTTCTGGCAAGAGCAGTTGACCTGCTGGCATTTGCGCACATACCGGTCAGCGGCATCAAGGAGTGGACGCTTCGGACAATATCTACAATCGGAGGAAATGGGGAAAAAGATAAATGATAAAAAAATTGATAAAATATGTGGGCGAATACAAAAAGCCCACAATACTTACCCCTATATTTGTTTTGTTGGAATCAGCTATGGAAATACTGATTCCTCTTTTAATGGCAAAACTTATAGACGACGGAATCGACATGGGGGATATGAATGTAATTATAAAATATGGCATAATCCTGCTTTTGGCGGCGCTTCTTACCATGTTTTTCGGCTCGGCGGCGGGGCTTACGGCGGCCACAGCCTCTGCAGGCTTTGCTAAAAATGTAAGGCAGGGAATGTATTATAAGATACAGGAATTTTCCTTTGGGAATATAGACAAATTTTCCACGGCGAGCCTTGTGACCCGTCTGACCACGGATGTGCAGAACGTTCAGCAGGTATTTCAGATGATGACCAGGATCTGCTTCCGGGCGCCGGCGGTGCTGATATTTGCGCTGATTGCGTCCTTTAGCGTAAACAGGGAGCTTTCGCTTGTATTCCTGCTTTGCCTGCCGATACTGGGGGCTGGCGTATTTATCCTGATAAACAAGGTGCATCCGATATTCGAGCGGGTTTTCAAGACCTACGACAAGCTGAACAATGTGGTGCAAGAAAATCTCTATGGCATGAGGGTTGTAAAATCCTTTAACAGGCAGGATTTTGAGACGAAGAAATTTACGGACATTTCGGCTCTGATTTATAAGGACTTCTCCAAGGCCGAAAAGACCATGGCATTTGTGATGCCGCTGATGCAATTCTGTATGTATGCGAGCATGCTGATAATATGCTGGCTGGGGGCCAGAATGATCGTAGCTAGCGGAAATAGCGAGCTTCTCGGGCTTACCTGCGGGCAGCTTCTCAGCATGATAACCTACTCGATGCAGCTTCTGATGAGCCTGATGATGATTTCCATGATCTTTGTGTTCATCACCATGTCGAGGGCGTCTGCGGAGCGTATCGTGGAGGTGCTTGAGGAGGAGAGCGACCTTCACAATTCGGAAAATGCGATCACTGAGGTAAAAAGCGGCGACATTGACTTTGAACACGTATGCTTTACCTACAAAAAAGGCTCGGACAAAAATGTTCTGGATGATGTGAATCTCCACATAAAATCCGGCAGCATGGTGGGGCTCCTCGGGGGAACCGGCTCATCGAAATCCAGCCTCGTGCAGCTGATCCCAAGGCTCTATGATGTCACATCGGGCTCTGTAAAGGTCGGCGGCGTAGACGTCAGGGATTATGATATAGAGAGCCTGAGAAGCAAGGTAGCCATGGTTCTGCAAAAAAATGTTCTATTCTCCGGCAGCATCAAGGACAATTTGCGCTGGGGCGACGAAAATGCCACGGACGAGGAGATGATCCACGCTTGCAAGGTTGCTTGCGCTCACGACTTTATCATGGAATTTGAGGATGGATACGATACCTATATTGAGCAGGGCGGTGCCAACGTATCCGGCGGTCAGAAGCAGAGGCTCTGCATCGCGCGGGCGCTTTTGAAAAAGCCGAAGGTGCTAATCCTGGACGATTCCACCAGCGCGGTGGACATGAAAACCGACGCTATGATAAGAAAGGCTTTCCGAGAGGAGCTTCCGTATACCACGAAGATTATAATCGCACAGCGTATCGCCTCGGTCCAGGAGGCTGATATAATAATCGTGCTGGATGACGGCAAGATAGACGACATCGGAACTCACGAGGAGCTGATGAGAACCAGCAAAATCTATCGTGAGGTTTATGAGTCGCAGAACAAGGGAGGTGAGAGCGATGACAAGGCAAGCTGCTAATGCCAGGCCCATGGGTAGGAATAGAGGGCTCGCGCCGGGAGGGAGCCTCAAGAATATGGACGGCAAGACCCTGAGACGGCTTATGAGCTATCTTGGGGAGTATAAGCTGAAGCTGATCTTCGTAGTTATTTGCATACTCATAAGCTCGGCGGCAAGCGTTGCATCCTCGCTTTTTTTGCAAACTTTGATAGATAGTTATATCCAGCCGCTGCTCCTTGCGGCAAATCCGGTTTACGGGGGGCTTGCAAAGGCGATTTGCGCTATCGGCATCGTGTACCTTGCGGGAGTTTTGGCAGGGCTTTTCTATAACAGGACCATGGCGGTGGTTTCGCAAAAGACCCTAAAAGACATCAGGGACGAGATGTTTGCTCATATGCAGCAGCTTCCGATCTCTTTCTTTGACAGGCGAACACACGGCGAGGTAATGAGCTATTATACCAACGATACCGATACTCTCAGGCAGATGCTTTCCCAGAGTTTGCCACAGCTCTTTTCGTCTGTGGTGACGATGGCTGCGGTGCTTTTTTCGATGATACACCTGAGCCTTTGGCTGACGCTGATCGTGCTTGTCTTTACTGTATTTATTCTCTTTGTGGTAAAGAAAATAGCTGGCAAGAGCGGCGGATACTTCGTGGAACAACAAAAAAATCTTGCGGAGCTAAACGGCTATATCGAGGAAATGATAAACGGCCAGAAGGTTGTCAAGGTTTTCTGCCACGAAGAAGCGGCATGCACGGCATTTGACGAAAAGAACGACAGGCTGAGAAAGAGCGGTGCGAGTGCCAACGGACTTGCGAACATGCTGATGCCCCTGATGGGCGCCATGGGATATGTGCTATATATAATCATCGCATTTGTGGGCGGTGCCATGGCAATCGGCGGTGTTTCCAATCTCTCTGCAGGGGGCGAGGCGACTCTTACCCTCGGCACAATCGCGGCATTCCTAACACTTTCGAGAAACTTTGTAAATCCTATCGCCCAGGTTTCGCAGCAGCTGAACTCGGTGGTAATGGCTCTTGCGGGGGCGGCGAGAATCTTCGAATTTCTCGATATGCAGCCGGAGGAAGACCGCGGAAAGGTAACGCTGGTAAATGTCCATGAAGACGCGGAGGAAAATCTCACGGAATGTGCAGAGCATACGGGCCTTTGGGCGTGGAAAGACGGCGATCGCCTGATAAGGATGCAAGGCAGAATCAACCTCAAAGACGTTGATTTCGGATATGAAGAGGACGCTCTCGTGCTGCACGATATCACCGTATATGCAGAGCCGGGACAGAAGGTCGCACTGGTGGGAGCAACCGGCGCGGGAAAGACGACGATTACGAATCTTATCAACAGGTTTTATGACATAGACGATGGCAAGATCCAGTACGACGGGATCAATATCAACAACATTCGCAAAGAAGATTTGCGTCGCTCGCTGGGCGTGGTGCTTCAGGATGTAAATCTGTTTACGGGAAGCGTAATGGAAAATATCCGCTACGGCAGGCTCGACGCTACGGACGAGGAGTGCATCGAGGCGGCAAAACTTGTAAATGCCGACGGGTTCATCCGGATGCTCCCGGATGGATACGATACGGTGCTTGAGGGGGACGGCAGCGGGCTGTCTCAGGGACAGCGGCAGCTTATTTCCATTGCAAGGGCTGCGGTTGCAGATCCGCCGGTTATGATTCTGGACGAGGCGACTTCTTCCATCGATACGAGAACCGAGAGCATCGTGCAGCGTGGCATGGACAATCTAATGAAGGGCAGAACCGTATTCGTAATCGCCCACAGGCTTTCTACGGTGCAAAATGCGGACGTTATCATGGTTATGGAGGCAGGCCGCATAATCGAGAGGGGCAATCATCAGCAGCTGATTGCGCAGCGGGGGAAGTACTATCAGCTGTATAACGGGGCCTTCGAGCTGGAGTAGGGGCGAAAACAAAAATCAGTTCTCCCACTCGCAAAACTCTCACCGCCTGCGGTTGTACCAGCTTATTCCTTGGAGTTTGGGTGAAATCGAAAACTCGCATAGTTAGATTGCCTGCTCAAACAGTTCGATTTCGCAGCCAAACTCCCAGCGAAACTTCGCTGACATCCGCAAGGCGTCTCGAGAAGCTCGGGGATAACTATTTTGTTTTCGCTGTGTCACCGCAATCAGCAAGGTAGCTTTCTCAGCGCTCATAGCGCCTCGAAAGCGTTTCCCACTCGCAAAACTCTCACCGCCTGCGGTTACAATCACTCACTCACAAGCTTTGGGCTGAGTTGCAAACTCGCGTGACAGAAATGTGCCTGCCACGCTCAAACAGTGCAACTCAGTATCAAAAGCTTTTGTTTCGTTTCGCGAGTAATCGCCGCGTCTCCTCGCAAAAGCCCAAAAAACCAAACTCATGCTGGCAAATTTTCTGAAAATTTCCCTTTACAAAAGTGTACTGCGCATATATAATGAATGGGCTGGACGTTTAAAAGTCCGCTAATATGAAAGGATACATTTTTTATTATGGAAAACAGAGAAAGATTAGGAACGAGATTAGGGTTTATCATGCTTTCCGCGGGCTGTGCAATCGGCTGCGGCAATGTGTGGAAATTCCCGTGGATGTGCGGTCAGTATGGCGGCGGCAGCTTCATGCTGATTTACATCCTTTGTCTCATTTTTATGGGGCTTCCGGTTATGACCATGGAATTTAGCATCGGCAGAGCTTCTCAGATTTCGCCGCTACAGATGTACCAAAAGCTTGCGACAGAAAAAAACAAGAAGAAGTGGAAACCCATGGGCGCCGTTTGTTTTATCGGAAACATTGCGCTTATGTCGTTTTACACGGTGGTTACAGGCTGGATTATTTACTATTTTGTAAAATTCCTTACAGGGAAAAACGAAAACTTCGGTTTTGTGGAGATGATTTCCAATCCGTCGGTAAACGTCACATATTTGGCGGTGACGGTGCTGGTGGCGTTCATTATCCTCAGCTGCGACTTGCAGGGAGGACTGGAACGTGTGACCAAGTATATGATGAGCGCGCTGATTGTTTTGATGCTGGTGCTGGCGGTTCATAGCATTACCCTTTCCGGCGCCGCAGATGGACTGGCGTTCTATCTGATTCCGGACTTTTCAAAGATTAACGGCGATGTTGTTGTAGGTGCGATGAATCAGGCGTTCTTTACCCTTTCCATCGGCATGGGCAGCATGGCGATTTTCGGCAGCTATATCGAAAAAGACCGTTCCCTCATGGGGGAATCGGTGAACATCATCATTCTTGACACTTTCGTGGCCGTGGCGGCGGGAATCATCATGTTCCCGGCGTGCTTTACATACGGACTGGAGGTTAATGCAGGGCCGAGCCTGCTTTTCGACACCATGGCAAGCGTATTTAACCACATGGCGGGAGGCCGCTGGTGGGGCACACTGTTCTTCCTGTTCATGGTTTTTGCGGCGCTTTCCACGGTGCTGGCGGTATGCGAAAATATCCTTGCAATGGTAAGAGAAATGACCGGGTGGTCACGTCCAAAGGGCTGCATCATTTGCGGCATCGGCATTTTCCTTCTTGCCCTTACCACGGCGCTGGGATACAGCGTGTTCAAATTCCAGCCTTTTGCGGAAGGCAGCGCATGGCTTGACTTCTGGGATTTCATCGTTTCGACGAATATACTGCCGCTTGGCTCTCTGATTATGGCGCTCTTCTGCTGCAACAAATTCGGCTGGGGCTGGGATAAGTTCATGGAAGAAGCCAACGCCGGTCACGGCCTAAAGGTAAAGACTTGGATGAAGCCTATATTCAAATATTTTGTGCCTTGTGCAATCCTTGTGATTTATGTGTACGGAATCGCAAACTTTGCTTGGAAATAGGCGCTTTCCTGCCGCCGGGAGATTGTATTTATTGATACTCAGAGGCTGAATTTAATAAACCAAATGAAAAGCAGCAGAAACGGTCAATGCATTTAGCCGTCCCTGCTACTTTTCAGATATTTTCATTCCGCAAATTCCTCTACCGTAATCTCCTTGAATAACATACCCGTAGTCTCCGTTTCGTACTTTATGTCGCTAAAGCGCCGCGATTTCGCTCAGTGTAAGAC
>CAVKSD010000057.1:0-12386 GCA_963658905.1 Bacteroidaceae bacterium | reverse complement strand
CATTTTAGCCTAAGGCGCGTGAATTTGCAAGTTTTTTTGAAAGTCCCATCGCAAGACTCATGGCAAGTTCCATAGCAAAGCCCGCGCCCATTGCATTTGCCTTTTCGGCTGTGGTACAATGGTAAAGCAACGTTACATTGCTACATTAAAACGAAAAGCGAAATACGCTTAGGAGATTATCATGGAAAATATAAAAATCAGAAAAGCGAAGATAAGCGACGGGGCGGCGCTCCTTGCCATTTACGCCCCTTATGTAAGAGAAACCGCTATTTCCTTTGAATATGAGGTTCCAACTCTTGCGGAATTTACCCGGCGCATGGAAAGCGTTGCGAAAAAATACCCTTACCTTGTGGCAGAGCTTGCAGGAAAGCCGGTGGGTTATGCCTACGCCGGACAGTTCAATGAGCGGGAAGCCTACGCATGGGATGTGGAAGTTACGATATATGTGGAACGCGGGCTAAGAAAAAGCGGCATCGGCAGGCTCCTATACGAGAATTTGGAAAGCGCTCTTGCCGCCCAAGGTTTTTTGAATGTCAACGCCTGTATCGCCTTTCCTCCATGCGGCGAAGATGATGAGTTTCTGACAAAAAACAGCGTGGGATTTCACGAGCATATGGGCTATCGAATGGTGGGAAAATTTACGCAGTGCGGCTACAAATTCAACCGTTGGTACGATATGGTCTGGATGGAAAAGCACATCGGCGTCCATGTGCAGAATCAGCCTCCGGTGCTGCCGCCTGCCGGGTTATAGTCTGAAACATCCTCCGAGGATCTGCTTGTGGTTGCCAAAACAAGTCCGTGGACTTCTTTTGCCCCGGCTTCTTTCAAGGCTTGTCCGCAGCCTGCCATCGTGGCTCCCGTGGTGCGTATATCGTCGATGAGCAATATGCGCTTGCCCCGGAGAAGTTTCTCCTTGCCTTTGTTTATGGCAAAGGCTCCTTTGAGCTGCTCCGCCCGTTCCCGAGGTGAAAGGCTCCGCAGAGCCTCTGTATCTTTTACGCGGCGAAGCAGATCCGGCTCGTGGCGCATTCCGGTTTCCGCGCAAAAATATTTTGCAATCTTTTCTGCTTGGTTAAAGCCTCGTTTCTTGAGTTTTGCGGTGCTTAGAGGAACGCCGCAGACAAAATCGCAGGCAAGAACCTCCGTAGCCTTGGGATCGCCGCAAATCCTGTCTGCCGCAATTTGCCCCAGCAGGCGAGCCACATAGCTGCGGTCGTTGTATTTTAGTTCGAAAATCAGCCTCTTGCCGTAAAGCCCGTACCTGAAACAGCTTCTTATGGAGTCGAGGCTTGGGGAGTTTTGAAAAGACGACCCCGCTTGCTCAGGCAGTTCAATTTCGATATTCCCCCATTCGATATGCCGAATGCAGTGGTCGCAGAGGCAGTAGCTTCTCGTGCTGTCTATAAAATTTCCGCATATGGCGCAGTACAAATCCTGCGGATAGACAAAATCCATCAGTCGCTGCACCGACTTTCCAAGCAATTCTTTCATCACACACCACCCTAAAATTCCCTAAATCAGCCCGTACATGCCGGTGATTCGCGCCCGTAGCCCGGAGTTTCTGCTCCTGCTTTGGTTGTTGTCTGCCATAGCGTTCATGTACTGCGGATTTCCTACAATTATGACTTCTTCCTTGGCTCTTGTGACTGCCGTATACAGCAGGCTTCTGGTCGCCAAAACCGGAGCGAACCAGCTCATAGGCATAATCACCACCGGAAACTCGCTGCCCTGGCTCTTGTGAACTGTAATAGCATAGGCAAGCTCCAGTTCGTCAAGCTGAACATACTGATATTCCACCCAGCGGCTGTCGTCGTACACCACGGTGACGGTTTTCATTTCGCCGTCGCAGGCTGCCACAATGCCGATTTCACCGTTAAATACACCTTTCCGCGGTTTGCCGTTATCAGATGCGCCATCGCCGCCATGGGACTTGTCCCTCGGCTGAGGGCGTTCCTCCCCTGCGACCTTATATTCGATCTGATAATCGTTTTTATTTTGCATCACCCGGTCGCCTACCCGAAAAACGGTACTTCCGAATTTCAGCTCGTCCTTGCCTTCTTTGGGTGGATTAAATGTCTGCTGAAGATGCTGATTCAAATTTACGCTTCCGATGATCCCCTTTTTTGTTGGAGTAAGGATTTGCAGCCGCTCCTTTGGGATTCCGGCGGAAATTTGAACAATCTTTTGCAGAATTTCCTCGTGCTTATTCGCTTTTACCAGTCTGAAATCTTCCCCGAACTTCGGATATTCACCAGCGTTGATTCTGTGGGCGTTCATGACGATTTCGCTTTGCTCGCTCTGTCTGTAGATATGAGTAAGCGCAGAGGTAAAGAAAAGTTCGCTGTCAATCAAATCCGAAAGAACGTTGCCTGCTCCCACCGAGGGAAGCTGGTCTGCGTCTCCCACGAGAATAAGTCTTGTTCCGGGTTTCAGGGCATTGCACAGCGCCTCTGTCAAGAGCAAATCCAGCATCGAAGCCTCGTCGATGATTATAACGTCCTGAGTAAGCGGTCTTTCGGCGTTTCTGCCAAAGGCCATATAGCGGCTCTGCTCGTCATAGAAAAACTCAAGGAGCCTATGCACCGTGCAGGCAAAATGCCCGCTTGTCTCCATTACACGTTTTGCCGCTCTGCCCGTAGGCGCCGCCACCGCCACCTTTAGCCCGCTGCCCTCTGCGATTGAAATGAGCGCCTTGATGATGGTGGTTTTTCCCGTGCCTGGGCCTCCCGTTATAATCGAAACTCCGCCCAGCAGCGCATTTTTTACGGCTTCCCTTTGCTCACCGGAAAGACTGATCTCAGCCTCGCTCTCTGCCTTTGCTATCAGCGCGTCGATGTTTCCCCCAACGGGCTTAAGCCCCTCCCGTGGATTTTCCAGTGCCGCAAGCTTTCCCGCAACGCCGCATTCCGCCTTGTAATATCCGTAAAAGTACACGACTCTCTTGCCGTCCACATCCGCAAGCTGGAGCCTGCCGTCAAAGACCATGTCCTCCGTCACATCGCTTACCAGTTCTCCGGCAACGTCAAGGTTTTTCGCTGCTTCGGCACACAAATCCTCGTACAAGGCGTAGGTATGCCCCTCGGAGGCGTATCTTTTCATCAGTATTGCCACCGCCGCTTCCACCCTGTACCTGTTTTCCGAACCGAAACCCAGCGATTTTGCGATGGCGTCAACCTTTGCAAATCCCATCCGCGGAAATTCTTCCAGCAGCCAGTAGGGATTGTCCTCCGTCAGCCCTATCGCCGATTCGCCTACCAGATCAAAGATTTTGATAATGTAGTAATTTGAAAACCCAAGGGAACGTAAAAATAAGGTCACCTCCGGGGTGACCTCACTTATCTTAGCCATGATACTCCTCTGCCCCACGCGGCAATTTTGTTTCTCTTGTATTTTTTCGCCAGTTTCAAAAGCTCCTCCCTCGTGTTTTGCTTCGGTTTGATGTGGGTGGATTCGGTTAGCATAAGAAGCATTTTTTCCACGTTAGTCTCGTCGCAAATCCCCGCTTCGATCAAGTCGTTTGCGTCTATCGCAAGGTCTTCAACGAAAATAACCTCGTGGTTTCGTTTGATTTCGTCCAGCATATAAATTTTGCTGCGGATTTTCGTTTCGGATTCGTATCCCAGCGCGATTCTCTGGGCTTTTTCCAGATTCGCAAGGTATTCATATCTTTCCATGCTTCTGTCGTAGATAAAGCGTTTCAGATCCTCCGGCCGCGCCGTAAAATAAAGTTTCGGCATATCATGCACGGCGTCCACGAGGTGCTGATGGGTTTCTTCGTCGAAGTTCAGCTTGTTTATCGACGGCAAAGCGCGTTTTTTGTGGATAAGAGAGTAAAAAAGTCCCAGTCTCCTTTCCGGAACCTGCTTGGTTTTTTCGATTCCCTCGCAAAGCGCCAGCAGGTCGCTCTTTTCCCTGCGGGTCAGGCTACTGAACTGCTGCTCGCCGAGAATCACGCGGATGATGCCCGTACTCATAAGCATATTGAGCCCTTTCCCTGCATGGGGAGCCGCCAGAATATCCGTAAATTCGTCTCTGATCTTTTCGGGCTTTACCGTTGCTAACAAATTATAGTTTGCTACAATCGCCTCGTACACATTTTTGTGCAAGTCGAAGTCGTATTGTGCCGCATATCTTATCGCTTTCATCATGCGCAGCGGTTCCGCCCGAAAAGATGCATTTGCTTCGCCAATGGTTTTTATTATTTTCTTGCGGATGTCCTCTCTGCCCTCGTAAGGGTCTGCCACCGACTTTTCGCCAACATAGGGATTCAACGCAATGGCGTCCGCCGTAAAGTCTCTGCGCCTTAGGTCTTCTTCTACTTTGTCTGTAAAAATATTTTCTCCCTCTGCGGCGTCCCCCACATTCTTTTTTCTATAAGAGGAAATGTCAATTATATAGCCTTCTTCGCCTATTGAGTTGCCCTTTTCGTCGAGGATTTCTTCAATCTTTTCTTCTCTCAGGACGCTGTATTTTGCGCTGAGAACCTTTGCATCCGGAAAAATCTCCGCAAGCTTATCATAACCCGCTTCGGTTATAACGTCCCAGCTATAAGGTTTTTCGCCCATCAGGGAGTCGATTACGCATTCTCCTGCCACGTAGTTTTCAAAACCCGCCTCCCCCAAAGTCTTCATTATCCTCGCGACTTCTTTTGGTACTTTTATCATTTCGAGCCTCCTTAGAACTTAGTTTTGAGCCGAATCTGCCGGAGCCTGTGCCTCTGCCGGCTTATACAGTTTTCTGTTGTCAAGGGTTCTCACCTTGTCGCTGAAGCCTCCCGCCGGAGTTGCTTCCAGTGCCGCCTCCATATCGAACATCCTTGCGTCAAGAATGTCCAGATAGTGCAGAAGCTCCGCCTCCGGAAAAAGCGGTTTTTTCGGGCTTCCAAATTCCGGTTCATAGTGATGGGAAAGTATCATGTGTTCCAGCATAATCGCCTTTTCCCGCGGGAACCCCAGTTCAAGAGTCATTCTGTCAACGGTCTTGACCCCTTGGATTATATGTCCCAGCAGCTGCCCCTCAAAGGAATATCCCGTTGCAATTCCGTCGGACTCTGCCATTATTTCATTAAGCTTTTCCATGTCATGCAAAATGACTCCCGTAACCACCAGATCCCGGTTTAGGTTCGTGTACACTTCGCAAACTCTCTCACCGGTCATGAGCATTCTCTTCATATGGTAAAGAAGCCCTCCCAGCTGAGCGTGGTGGTTTTTTTGCGCCGCCGGATAGTACAGCAGTCTTTCGCGGTTTTCCGTCAGAAATTTGAGGCTGATTGCCCTAAGGTCTTTGTCTTCTGTGGCTTCGGCACGGCTCATGATATAGTCGTACATCTTGTTTGGATCTTCCGGCGCAGCTTTTACAAAGTCCTGCATATCTATTTCGTCCTTTTCATTTGCGGGTCTGATTCGCATGATTCTCATCTGAAGCTGCCCCGCCCACTCGGTTATGAGCGCCTTTACCTTGACGATATCCTTTTCGGAAATTGCAAGAATCGACTCAATCTCCCTGTCGGTTATATCCCATTTTTTTGCATTTATCTCGCCGTATTTGTCACCCAAAACGATGTCCCAATACTGTTTGCCGTTGGAACCGGTCTTGATGGCGGTGGATTTGACCATGAAAAAGTCCGTAATTTCCATGTCTTTCCTTAAGTCTTTTATGTATGCTTCTTTCATTTTACCGTCCTTTTATTATTGCCTATTGTGTCGCCGGAGCGCAGCGTGCCCGCCGACTATTTTATTATATATCAAACCGCGCCCTTTCGCAAGAAAATCAGCCCACCGGAAAGGCGGAATTTTGTGCCGGAATTTTGTGCATCGAAAAGGCAGAATTTGGCGCGGAATCTGCGTAATCTATCTAAAAAATTTGCGCCGGAGTCCGTCAAAAATCAAAATCACGAGTTTAAATAGGTGGCAAGTGCCGTTGCAACAACTTTGCCCGTGGTCTTTGATGTGAGGCTTGCTCTCATATGCACGATCCGTCTGCCGAAAAACTCAATTTCAGCCCTGCAAATCAGCGTATCTCCCACATCTGCTTTCCTGAGAAAATGCACGTCAAGGTCTACGGTAGGCGCCCAGCCGTCGCGGAAACAAATCGCCGCCACCCCTGCCGTATGATCCAGCATGGCGCAGATTACGCCGCCGTGTAAAATTCCCGAATAATTTGCTTCCCAGTCAAGAACCGGAAATTCTATTGTGAGGCTCCTGTCTTCGCCTCGGCATTCGATGTATTTGCCCGCGAGTCTGGCATCCATCTCGTTTGGTTTTGCTTTTACGCTTTCGGCAACAGCCTTGAGTCTTTTGGCAAGTATCTCATTATCAGTAGTAAAATCAGAAAAAGACATATCGCATCCTCCATTTTCAGTAATCTATAATGTATTTTCGTCTTATGATTTACATTATATACCAAAATATTTTTTTATGCAATATGTCTTTTGCTTTATTTTATATTTATTTTGCTTTATTTTGTTTTTTCCCGAAGCAGTACCGAAGCTTTGAAGAGATCTCCGTCTATCGTAATACTAAATTTTCCGTTCATAAGACGGGTCAGATCCTTTGCAATGGCAAGCCCCAGACCGCTGCCTTCGGTGTTACGGGATTCGTCTCCGCGAGTAAAGCGTTCCATCAGCTCGTCTTCCGAAATATTAAGTTCCTCCTTTGAAATATTTTTTATTTCAAGCAAAATTCCGTCTTTGCGGCTGATGTTCACATAAACCCGGCTGTTTTCCAGTGCGTATTTTGCTACGTTCCCCAGCAGGTTTTCCACCACCCGCCACAGAAGCTGTCCGTCTGCCATGACCTTCGGCGCTCCAGGCTCCGCACCGCCCGCGGCGCACTCGCCTGCGCATTCGTTTCTTACGATGACTTCCAGCCCTCGCGCGGCAAGTTTCGGCTCCATCTCTCCAAGACTCTGGCTGATCAGCGCTCCGAGGGCGATTTCTTCCATGTTCACCGGAATCGCCCCGCTGGAGGCTTTTGCGGCCTCGAAAAGTTCCTCTGTAAGCGCTCTCAGTCTTTCCGTCTTTTCATCCAGAATTTTCAGATATTCCGGCGCATTGGGACTGTCAAGGCCCTCCTTTTTTAGCAGGTCGATATACGAAACCATGGATGTCAGCGGAGTTTTCAGGTCGTGAGAAACGTTGGAGATAAGCTCCGTTTTCATACGCTGAGTCTTCAGCTCGCTATGTACCGCCGCCTCGGAAGCCTCGGAAATGCAGTTTATATCCGCCGCCAGCCTGTCAAGCTCCGTAGCAGGATTTCCCTGGGAGTTGATATCCACCTCTATTTTATGCGAAAGTTCGCCGCTTTTCACTCTCGACACACCATCTCGGATTGCCTCTAACTTCCTGATTTTTTTCGGCACAAATACGAATATCAGCACAAGGTCTATAATCGCGCCGATTCCCGTTACCGCCAGCAGGGACATCCCCGCGAGAAGCCCGATATATTTTTTCATAAAGTTGTCCGAGGCTTTTATGGATTCCGTAACGGTGATTACAATGCCCCCAAACAGAGACTTTTCCCAAAACTTATGAGCCTTGAGTTTTTTTACTATCGAAACAAGGCACACCAGCGCCAGAATAATCGCAAGGATCATGCCTGCGATGGAAAGCACGAAAACCGAGAAATTGCTTGGCCCGAAGCAATAATTGTCCTCGTTCACCGGCACATAAATCGACTTGAAATTGCTCATACCGGGGTACATCCTGTACATCGGATAGCAGAGAGAGACTGCGGCTCCCGCGCCGAAGATCCCTATCGCCAGCAACACCTCCGACCATATCCTGTCCACAAGGTTAAGATGAATGCTGCCATCTTTTTCCCGGTTAAATCTTCCCGAAAGCACGCAAAGGGTTATCGCCCCTGCGGCAAAGAGTATTCCCAGCCCTATCACGACCAGCATCATATTGCTGATCATGTCATTTTGCATATGTTCCGTCTGAAAATACACCGTCCATGTGCCGTTCAGGATCCAGTCAAGGGTATCCTGCGCCTCGTGTTCCGTAATTTCACCGTCATAGCCTATGTAGTAGTTATAAAGGTTAGCATAGTCGTTCATGCACGTAAGCGAAACAAAAAAACTCCCGGCGATTCCCGTCAGTGTCCCGATGATCACCGTAAACACCCACAAGATTCTGTCAAATACGATAAGCCCGCTCTTTTTCTCCTGAGATTTCAGCCTTTCTCCTTCAAAATCTTCTTTAAACTCTTTCCCCAAATCTTCTTTCAAATTCTCTCCCATAATCCCCTCCTATAGTTTTTCAATCTTGTAGCCGATCCCCCAAACGACTTTCAAATACTGCGGATTCTTCGGGTCAATCTCGATCTTTTCGCGGATGCGGCGAATATGCACCGCCACGGTATTTTCCGGACTATAAGCTGGCTCGTTCCAAACCGCCTCATAAATCTGCCCGATGCTAAAGACCTTCCCTGCGTTTTCCGTCAGAAACCTCAAAATCCCGTACTCTGTAGGCGTTACGGCAATAGGCTGCCCGTCAAGGGTTACGGATTTTTCCCCGTCGTCAATTACAAGCCCTCCGGTTTCGAAGACGCCGCTTTTTGCCTCATCGCGTCCCGAAATGCTCCCAAGCCGCACATAGCGCCTGAGCTGGGATTTTACCCTTGCAATAAGCTCCAGCGGATTAAACGGCTTTGTAACATAATCGTCCGCCCCCACGTTCAGCCCCGTTATCTTGTCGTAGTCCTCGGACTTTGCCGAAAGCATGATAATCGGAATATTTTTCTCCTCGCGAATTTTCATCGTCGCCTGCATTCCGTCCATATTTGGCATCATTATGTCCATGATAATAAGATGCAGCGGTTCTTTCCTTGCGATTTTCAGCGCCTCGATTCCGTCATAAGCCTTGAAAACCCCATAGCCTTCGTTTCTGAGATAAATTTCGATTGCTCCGGCAATTTCCTTGTCGTCGTCGCACACGAGTATGTTTATTTGCTTCTGTTCCATTTCTTCCGTCCCCTTTTACCCATACTATAAAGGACATTTATTACAAATGCCCTCATGAGTTTCTTACGAAAATATTAAGATTTTGCGGAAAAATTACTCCTGCGCGGGTTCGTACTCAAAGCAGTCCATGAATCTTATCTTGAATGCGTTCATGGCATGAAGCCTGTCTATCTTTGCCTTGATCTTGGGGTCGTCTATTTCTCCGGTGCGGATGTAGCGGTCGAGGACAGCGTAGGTAAAGCCGAGATTTTCTTCGTCCGTCTTCGGCTGAAGCCCGTCGATCGGCGTCTTGTCAACAAACGTAGGCGGAAGCCCCAGCTGCCTTCCGATTGCCTTGACTTCCTGCACCGTAAGATGTGAAAGCGGGCTAAAATCTCCTGCGCCGTCTCCATATCTTGTGGCATATCCCACCCAGTCCTCCGATAGGTTGCAGGTGTTTGCCACACGGCCGTTAAAGGACTGGGAAACCGCATAGGTCGCCGCCATCCTGAGGCGCGGCGGCAGGTTTGTCACCGTCTGGGTCTTTATGGCATCATCTCCTGCTGCCTTTTTTATCTGGGCAATAAGACCGTCGAAGCAGTCCTCAATATTTATCACAAAATGTTTTATTCCGAGGTGCGTAACTAACGCCTTGGAAACGTCGATATCCGCCTGCTCGCCCTTTGGAAGAAGCACGCCGATTACTCTGTCCCGTCCCAGCGCCTCTACGCAGAGCGCCGCAACCACGGAGCTATCCTTGCCGCCGGAAATCGCCACGATGGCGTTGCAGCCCTTGCCATTTATCTCAAACCAATCTCTTATCCATTTTACTATATCTTCTTTTACTTTTCTTGCGTCGAATGCCATGCTATGCCTCCAAATATGAATTTTTCTCGTGCAAATGCACTGTCATTATATGTAGTGTACCCCAAATACCCCTTGGATTCAAGTATTTTTATACTCGCGGCACCTTGTATTATTGAGTTTCTTCATACAATGTTCGTCGTCGATTTTGCCGATATACTCAATAAGGTCGGATTAATTGACAGTTTTCAGTTGTTCCAGCATCACCATAGACGGCGCTTTCAAACCGAAACGGTTGCCTACGATAATGTGCGTCGGAAGAAACTGCTTTTTGATAACGGAAGTTATTGCGGCAATTATCGTTGTGCTGCTTGCCGCATTTCCCTCATCGCACTGTACGACCAAAGCAGGACGCACACCGTTTTGGATTGACCCTCCGTTATTGCACCATCTTTCTCACTCCCTCCCTTGACACAACACGCAACTTGGGATATGAGTATGTAAAAGAATTTGGCGAAGGTGTTGACCGTATGTTTAATGAAATGGAAAATACCGGATTACCCGATCCTGAATATACCGATAATGCCTTTATGCTGAATGTGACAATCAGGAATGGACTGACAAACGGCGAGATAAATGGCGAATTAAATCCCGCCTTGCTTTATCTGAACAAGAGCGAATTGGCGATTTATCATCTTATTAAAAAAGCTCCGCAAAATTCTCGTCAGGAAATAGCCACACAGCTTAATTTATCTACAAGAACCGTAGATAGAGTAATTAGAACGCTTATCCAAAAAGACTTGATTGTGCGTGAAGGCTCTAAGAAAACGGGGCATTGGGAAGTCAAGTAGAAACAAACAAGCCGCAGCGGGACTAAAATCCGTTGCGGCTCGTGCTTTTATTCAGTTGTTTTCGCTTTCCTCGGTTGTAGGTGGCTCGTTCTGAGCTTCCGTTGTGTTCTCTGGCGTTGTGTCCTCCGTCGCAGGAGTTGGTTCTGTGTCGGTGGTTTTGCTTTCTGCCGGAGTGGTTGTCGAGGATTCGGGTGCGGTGGTTTCGCTTTCTGCCGGAGTGATTGTCGAGAGTTCGGTTGTGGGTGTATCACTCTCTGCCGGAGTGCTGCTCGAAGTCGGAGCAGCAGGCTCGGCAGACGGCTCGGTAGCTACGGCATCGTCCGGTGCTTGGGTGCTGTTTTGCTGTGAGCCGACGGCGGTGATAACATCATTCTTATGAAGCGTAGCGTCGTGAGAGTAAGTTCCCCATTTCGGGGTGAGGGTGATATTTGTGCCTGCGGCTGCTTTTACGGTAAAGGTAAATGTACCACCTGCAATAATCTGACAGGTGCGGCAGGTTTCGTCCCCGACCTTTATGCTGCAATAGCCGCGCCTGCCGTTCCGGTGGCTTTCAGCGTTATCACGGTCGTGTCGCTTGTCAGCGTATAGGTGTTGTCCTTTTCGGCAAGCTCGGTTGTGGTGTCCTCACCGACCTGATACAGCAGTTTATACGACGAGCTTTGAATTGCCGCTGCTCCCTTCCGTTGAGGTGCTTGCGGTGAACCACGCCCAGCTTGCTCCGCAAAGGCAGATGGCACAGATGAAAATGCCGAGGACGGATGGGGCGAGTATGCGGTAAATACTGCGGTCGTTCGTTACTTTCTCTTTATGCGTCGGCTGATAGAACAGCCGCTGAAACAGGCGCATGACAGTGCGGCTCCTTTCTTGGAATTTGCGTAGGCAATCAAAAGGCACAAGCATAACTTATGCCCTTTGAGCGCCCCTCCGCACAAAGGCGGAGAGGACTTGATTATGAATTCAGCCGGATTTGGCTTACTGTTATTTGCCGACAGTAAAGCTGTCGTCATCGTTTGTGGTAACAGTGTAGCCGGTCGGGACAAATGCCTTGAACTGTTCAAGGGTTAAACCGCTGTTCACGAAAGTACCTCCCATGATGGTCAGTACCGCTCCGCCGTCGTCAACAGGTTTGACGACGCTGTTGTTGCGATAGCAGTAAACATCAATCTTGCCGTTCACGATGCCGGTCATAGTCTCATCAAACGTGACAGAAGTACCCTCTTCCTTATAGGAACTGTTCTCCCAGTGCATCACATCCAGTGCGGGCTCGCCGTCTTTTCTTGCGTAGATATTGGTGCTGCCCTTAATAACAACCTTGCCGCAGTTCGTGGACAGAGCACAACTCGTTCCCTGGCTGTTTCCGGCGGTATCGTTCGCCTCGCGCATGTCCAGCGTGCAGTTTTCAATCGTAAGATTACTGTAGTTCTGAATAAGAATAGCAATGTTGTGGCTCGCGTCCTCGCCATGGTTGGCTTTGTAGGTTCCGTTCTTCAGTGTAACGGCGGAACCCTGCAGAAGCTGCATACCGTTGGTGGTGGTATTGGCTGAGCCCTTGCCATAAGAAACGCCGACGGTCTTTTCATTGAAATCCATGGTAAGGGTGTTGCCCTTAGCCGTCACGATGCCGGAAGTGTTGCTTATATCCTCGGCTACGCTTACAACTACATTTTTGTCACCTGCCTCAGCGAGACCGGCAACCGCGTCTGCAATGGATGCCGCATCCGTAACGGGATATGCTGCATCCTTATCGTACATATTGTTGTAGCTGTCGCTTTCAACAGTATCCTGAGTAGC
>CAVKSD010000056.1:0-12443 GCA_963658905.1 Bacteroidaceae bacterium | reverse complement strand
TGACACAATTATGCATCACAGGAAATCCTATTTACAGAGATTCTTTCATACACTCGCAAGAAACGGAGTGCGCTGTGCTTACATCTTGATTTCTGTGCCGTTCTGAAATGTGAATCGGATGTCATCCTTACTGTGGATGGTCACATGGTCGATCATGCTGTACCAAAGTTCATCGGTGAACTCCGTGACTGCATCCTGCTTGGCGAGTTCCGAAAGGAACTGCTCGACCATTTCACGGTGCGCCTGCTTTTCCGTAATCGACCGCTCCACGGCTTCGAGGCGGTCTTTCTTGCGGTCAAAGCGTTTAGCGAGACTGTCGTAGCGTTTTTGGTATTCATCTTGATTCTGTGCGATGCGGGCGTTCTCTGCGATGCATTCCTCGATGAGTTCCGCCACCGTGTTCATCTCAACCTGCAGGTCTGTCCGTTCCCGCGTAAGTGGAGAGGTATCGAAGACCGTATCTTTGATGGCTTCAAAATCCTCTATCAGCACATCTTTTTCGGTGATGAGGATGTTCATCGCTTTTATGAAAAGGCTCCGTATCTCGTTCTCGGTGATATGCGGCGTGCCGCATTTGCAGTCCCCGTCGAATTTGTGATTGCATTGCCAGATGACTTTTCTGTACTTGTCATTGGAATGCCACACCTTCGAGCCGTACCAGCTACCGCATTCGCCGCACTTGATTTTGCTCGAAAAAGGGCTGATGCTGCTGTTGCGATTCTGACCGGGATGTCTGACCGCCATAAGCTTCTGAACTCTGTCGAACACTCCCGGCTCGATGATGGCGGGATGATTGTTCTCCACATAGTATTGCGGAACCTGCCCGTCGTTCTTGATTTTCTTCTTGGTAAGGAAATCTTCGGTGTAGACCTTTTGCAGAAGAGCGTCGCCTTTGTACTTCTCGTTCGTAAGGATGCTTTTGACTGTAGATGCTGACCAGGTCTTTTTCTTTCCGGGAGTAGGGATGCCTTCGGAAGTCAGCACCTTCGCAATTGCATACGGTGAGCGTCCTTGCAGGAACAGTCCGTAAATCTTGCGAATAATCTGTGCCTCGCCCTCGTTCAGTACAAGGTTGCCGTCCTCGCCGCGGTCGTAGCCAAGAAACCGCCCGAACGGAACCGTGACCTTCCCGTCTTGAAATCGCTTTCTCTGTCCCCATGTGCAGTTCTCCGAAATGGAGCGGCTTTCTTCCTGCGCAAGGCTCGACATGATGGTAAGGAGAAGTTCTCCCTTGCCGTCGAACGTCCAGATGTTCTCCTTCTCGAAATAGCACTCTGTGCCGTGTTCCTTCAGCTTACGGATGGTCGTAAGGCTGTCCACAGTGTTGCGGGCGAAACGACTGACCGATTTTGTAATGATGAGGTCGATCTTGCCCGCCAGCGCATCCTCCACCATGTTGTTGAAGCCGTCGCGCTTTTTTGTGTTGCAGCCGGTTATTCCTTCGTCCGCATACACGGAAACGAACTCCCAATCATCTCTGCCTTGGATGTAGGTGGTGTAGTAGTCCACCTGCGCTTCATAGCTGCTTTGCTGTTCCTCGTGGTCTGTGCTGACGCGGGCATATGCTGCGACCTTCCTCTTTTTCTTGCAGGACAGCGGCGTTGCCGTGTACTTGCTCTTGGTGGCAGGAATGGTAATTACACTCTTTGCCATCTCTCTGTCCTCCCTTCGTAAAAGTGGTATTCGAGGCCGCCGTCCTCAAGAACGGTGATGCGCTCGATCTGTTCTAAAAAGACCTGCTCGTCAAAATCCTCTAAGCCAAGGATGTGTGCCGTGATCTGCCGTAGCTGGAAATCGGTGTAATTGATGTTGTCGCAGGTCATTCCTTTTTTCTTCTTTCCCATGCAGTACCAGTACACCCACCTGTTTGCGGAATTGACGCGGTGGTAGGTGTCGCCGCACTTTGCGCATCGTATCTTGCCTTGGAATGCATCCGTGAGCGTGACCTTGTGCCTCGGCGAATTCAGATGCAGGTTTTTCCATCGCCGTGTCTCGCCGCCGACAAGATGGAACTCCACATCGCCGTTCTTCAGAACAACGATGTCCTTGACCCGGCTCTCGAAAATCTCCTCATCGAAAGAATCGGTCTCAAGGACATCGGCGCAGATGTTTTTCAGTTCTTCCTCGCTGAAGTTCACGCTGGAACAGGTCATCCCGGTTTCCTTCTTGCTCCGGCAAATCCAATGTACATAGGTTCTGCCTTTGACTTTTCCTTTCTTGCGGGTGAACTGCGCTCCACAGGTTCCGCAGCGGATTTTTTTTGTAAAGCAGTAGGTGGGATTGAGGAGCGAGGCTCTGCGTTCCATCTCTGCTTTGACCTTTGCGTAGGTTTCGCGGTCGATGATTGCCTCGTGGCAGTCCGTCATGTAATACTGTGGCAGTTCGCCGCGGTTTGGAATCTTGTCCTTTTTGATGGGATCGGATACATAACATTTTTGCCGTCTGATGTCCCCGGCGTAGACCTCGTTGAAAATAAGCTGCCGCACCGAGGCTTCCTGAAAATCGTTACCGAGGATGGTACGGATGCCTGCGTTGTTCAGGTTATCTGCAATGTCCCGCAAGGTAACGCCGTCGATGTACATCTGAAACATCCATCTGACCGATTCGGCTTCTTCGGGGATGATGATGTACTTTTTCTGCTCCTCATCGTATTGGTAGCCGAGGATGTGTTTGTTGGCCACACCAATCTCGCCGCTCTTGAACCGCTTGTGGATGCCCCATTTCACATTTTCGGAAATGCTGCGACTTTCTTCCTGTGCGAAAGAGGCGAGGAGTGAAAGCATCAGTTCTCCGTCCTCTGAGAATGAATTGATGCGTTCCTTCTCGAATCGCACCTCCACGCCGATGGACTTGAGGTGGCGCACAGTTTCCAGAAGGTCGACTGTGTTCCTTGCGAATCGGCTGATGGACTTGGTGAGTATGATGTCGATCTTCCCGGCTTCACAGTCAGTGAGCATCCTTTTGAACTCGTCCCTCTTGTAGGTGATGGTACCTGTTATTCCGCAGTCAACATACACACCTGCATATTCCCATTCGGGATTTTTCTGTATCAGTTCGCTGTAGTAGCTGACCTGTGCGGATGCGGAATGCAGAAGCCTCTCCGTGTCCTTCGAGACGCGGGCATACGCAGCGACTTTTTTCCTTGTCGGGAGGGATGTCTTTTTTGGCTCTAACTTGGTGATTTTCCGCATAAAATCAACTCCTTTCCGACACTATATATCACTCTAAAAGCCAGTTATATCAAGGGTTTTCCCGATAATAATGTAGACAAAGTCGGGCGATATTTTTCGAGGAGTTTTGTCTTGATCTGGTGGTATTCCTCCTCTGAGATGGAACCCTTTTTGAGAAGCACATCCGCAATCTGAACTGCGGCCTGATATCGCATTTCGCGGTCAAATTCCTGATCACTCATGGCATCCACCGCCTTTGAACCGAGCCGTAATGTAACACTCGTGGGAGCAGTATTTTCTATGCCTGTTTCCGTAGGAGGAGAAAGGCTTACCGCATCCGATGCAGCGGAAGTCATACACGGCTCTTTTCTTTATCTGCTCCGGGTGAGAATGCCACCAGTTCTCGCGGCATTCCCTGGAGCAGAAAATCCGTGTCTTTTGTTTTTCGGCCTGCACGAGAGGTGCGCCGCATTCACGGCAGACAGAAGGAGCAGTATCAGAGGCAGGAGTATCCTGTGGAGCGGACAGGTTATTTCTGCGGCAGTAGCTTTTCACGGTATCCTTCGAGATGCCGAGTGCCTCGCCGATTTTTGCATAGGTCGCACCCTTGGAGCGGAGTTCCGCTATGGTGCGTTTCTGTTCATTGGTCATGAAGATTCCTCCAATCCGAGGATTCCTATCCTCATGGTTAAACAGAAAAAAGTGGTCGGGATTGAGGGTATGCAAATAAAAAAAGCCTGTGAGCATTCCGAAGAACACCCACAGGCAATCGTATGAACAGATATAAAGTTTTAGACGCGAGTACAGTAATCGAGCGAAATCCAGCCTGCGCCGCTTTTGAGCCGTCCCCAGCCTGCGGTTGAGCCTTTGCCAGACTTCACCTCCACAATGGTGTATACACCCACGGGAATGAACTGCATCCTGTCATAATCCGTTCCCGACCCTTTGCGGATATTAAGGTCGGAGATGCTGACCTTCACAAGGAACGGAACGTCCGCTGATGCCGCCGGAGCAGTTGTGTTCGGTGTGTAGATGTTTACACCATTTACATCAAACACACTGTATCCCGGATTGGCGTCCGCGCATTTCTTGGCATTCTCCAAAATCTTAAATGCGCCCTTCTGCGACTTGGAGTCTGCCCAGGTCTTACGGACGCGGTACAACACGGAAGTCTGTGTTGTCGGCGTGGTCGAGGTGCTGTCAGCGTTTCCGCCGAGAGCCGCCGTGACCTTCTCGGCAAGATCGCCCATACGGGCATACATCCAGTTGCCGGGACACGACTTGTTGGCAAACCATCTGTGAACCGTCAGAATCATCTCGCCGGACTTCGGCTCATAGGAGAGCGTCTTGTCCTTATCGCCGAACCACAGCAGCTTGTTCTTGCCGTTGCGCTTGCAGATATCCACGCACAGCTTGATAAGCGTCTGATAAACGATGTCGCGGAACGCATAAGGCTCCGTGGTATCGCTGGCGCATTCTATGGTGACCGCCCGCTGGTCGTTCGCGCTTGAGGAAGAACACCAGGAGCGGTTCTTCTCCTCAACATACATCCCAACGCGGCCGTCCCTGTCGATGCCGTAGTTGGATGACGCCTGGGTACTGGACTTATAGAACCAGTCCCCAAGTCCCTCCGCCGTACACTGACCCACGACACAGTGCGGAGTGATGCGGTCAATGGAATGCGTCCTCTGCCCGGAGTTGTTCGGGCTGAGTTTGGTGTAAGCCACCATAGAACTGTTTGTATAAGCCATTACTCGTCACCGTCCTTTCCATCGGTTTCGCGGTCGTGGAGCTGCTCCAGCACCGCCTTCAGCTTTTCCGGTATAGGCAGTCCCAGGTGTGCGGCGTTCTCCGTAAGGCTTACGCCCTCGTTGGAGATGTAAAAGAAAATGACTGCCGTGCGAAGAACACTGCCTGTCCCGATGACCTGCACATCGAGGATGTTGGCAATCCCCACAAGCAGGAAAATAAGCACCTTCCGACAGATTCCCTTGAAACCCACCTCACTGGAGAGCGTCTTATCGCTAATGGCACACATAACGCCCGTGATATAGTCGATTGTCACGAATGCCACAAGAGCGATAAGCAGCCCGTCACATCCGCCGAGGAAATATCCGAGCCATCCTCCGATTGCCGCGATGATCACCTGAATTGTGTTCCAGAACTCTTTCATAAAATTTGTCCTCCTTTGCGTTTTTGGTATGAAAAAAGCGACCGCCCGTAAGCAATCGCCGATTTCCGAAAGATCGTGTTTTCAGTTGTGTTGTATTGTCAGATTTGTTTCGGCAGCCACTCCCACAGCCGCAAATCCTCCTGTCCAAGGGACCACATACACATCCCGCGGAGCTTCCACCGATATGCCGCCTCATTCGCCCAATAGACGAGGGAGTCCACATCCTGATAGTAGAGAATGGAGAAACCGTCCGCATCGCCGAGGAACAGCCGCGATATCCAGATATTGATGTCCACGGGAATAACCGTAGCCCGGTAGTCATTTCCGCAGGAAAGCGAAGTCATATCGTCCGAATGGAAGAAGTCGTAGTCCAGCGAAATGTCCTCGCTCCGTGTTGCAGCTTCTTCGATGTCGCTGGTCAGCGTAAACACCTGGAACTCGCTGTCCCATGTGCAGTTGCTCCTGCTGATACGACCGTAGGATTTCTGCGTTCCGTCCGGCATCACCACATCGAACCGCTCATACGGCTCGTATGTCCAGGCGTCTCCCAGGCGCATTAGTTCACAGACCGTCCGGTTGTCGGAGCGGTAACCGGCATAGCCGCCGGAGAAACCGCTGACCGTTGCCGTGAACCGCAGCGTGTAGGAAGAACCGGAATAGACGCGCACATTGTTCCCGCGGATACGCATTTCAACGGTGTACATATTCGGATTGTCACGAAGGTCTGCGTTTGCCGTCCTCGCAATCTCCTGAGAGTAGCTGCCGAGAAGCGTGGAGCCGTTATACAGTTCCACCGCCTGACTGTCGCAATTAAGACAACAGAAAAGGGTACCGCAGAAAACGCCGGCCCGTCCGCTGCCGCTTGCAGGGAATGCAAGTCTTGCCCGCAGATGAATATCCGAAAAACCGTCATACTGCCACGCAAGCTGCCCCTTGCCGTCAAGCTGGGAATAAATGCGCTCCGTGGAGTATTCATCCGACCGCCACACCTCGAAGGAGCCGGACAGCGTTTTCCAGTAGTTCGTTTCAAGTACTCCATAGTCCCGGAAGTCCTCGTACCACACAAGTGCCGAGTCGGGTTTTCTGCGGAGCATTTCAAGCGTGAGACGGAAACCGCGGTCGGGACCGACCATATTTCCTTCCACATCCTTGAACTGCCGTGGGGAGAAGGCGTAGGTCGCATCCCCCGCAGACGGTTCTTCCGAGAAAGAACCGCAGACGCGGAAACCATAGAACTGTACGCCCTTCACATCGACAGAAATCTTCAGCGTATGCGTTCCTGCCGAAAGACTGACGCCGCTTGCAAGCGAAGTCCAGAAGGTGCTTCTCCAGTACGGCCACCACAGGCGACTTTCAGAATAGTGCGTAGTTGCTCCGTCCAACGATACATAGATGCCGTTCTTGTCCCAAAATGGATAACAGAGCCGCACCGCCACATCATAAGTTCCCGCTGAACCGATAGTGAAACTGTAGGTAATCTCGCCGTTGTCTCCGAGCGTTGCAATGCCGTCCTCCACAGACACAATGCCGGACGCACCGGTATAGTTACCGCCGTCATGGTCTATGATGATATTTTCAAACTCGGTTTTCTGCTGCTTGCCGTATGCGGTCAGATAATGCCTGCCGTTGTATGTCCCGCTCATCTGAGGAGAGGAATAGCTGTCGGCGTCCCGACCTTCCATGTAGTCGTACACATGAGGGAGCGCCCACGGCACTTTGTTGTTGTCGTCCCAATATCCCACAAACGGAATGAACGGCTGCGGCGGCTCGTCATCCGTGAAGTTATACACGCCTTTCAGCCAGTTCTGCGCGGCGTAGTAGGTCTGTGAGGTGCCGCGATAGGTCTTGCCGATGTTGGCGGGCAGGTCGTATATCTGCCAGTTCCATCCGTATGCGGGCATACCGAAAAACACCTTATCTGCGTCCATGACCTCCACGGCATAGTCGTAGATACCCTCAAGCCAGGAGCGTGGAGACACGGGACCGGGAGCGGAGCCTGCCCATGCCATGCCGTAGCTCATGATGGACGCAGTATCGCAGTATTGGTTAAGGTCTGCGTACACGCACCAGTTTTCGCCGCCGACCGAGCCGTTGACGCTTGTCATACCCGGCAGGCAGATGTTCATCATCTTGGAGGAGTCGTAGGCTTTGACCGTGTTGTAGATGTTGGCGAACATCTGCGTGGACGCTGCGTGCGTGGAATATCCGTCCCCGCGTTCCAGGTCGATGTCGATACCGCTGCACCACGGATATTTCTCCATGATACGGACGATCTCCGAGAGGAAAGTATCCTGCGCGCCGTCCGTGTTATCCCGCAGAGCCGCAAAGATGCTGTTCGTCCCGTCATTCGCCACGGTAAGGAGCCAGTTGATGTGAGGATAGCGGTTGATGTAGGTGAGCATACTGCTGATCGACACACCGCTTTCGTAAATCTCCCCGGTAGCCCTGACCTTGAAGGAGAAAAGACCGATCTGGCTGATGCGGTCACCGTAGTCGCGCAGAGCGTTATACATCCTGGTGTTGCCCATGAAAGTCCACACCATGATTTTCTTTCCTTTTAATGTGTCCATCAGAGCAGACCACCTCCATCGTCCATTTCCTGCATCGCATATAAAAGCTGTACGGATTTTCCCTGCGGCAGGGACACGATATGTTTGGAATCCCATGCCGCGCTGTACTGATAAAATCCGTCCTTCGTTTCTTTCACGCCGTTCCTCGTGCATTCCCTCGTGGTTGCAAGAAGAGCCACATCGTCCCCGGCGTTCATAGCATTCGGGAAGGTCACTTTCTGACCTCCCGCGCCCTGGGCAAGCATGACCGAGCCGCCCTCCATGTGCTGTTTCGGATACAGGCGGATATCAAGCCCCGCCGATGTGCCGCCGAGGTTTAAGAGGATCACCGTCTCTTTCGAGCGGACGGTGCCGTTGAACCACACGGGAGCGTTTGACGATTCCTTCAGACAAACTTCCGTGTGCGGAGCGTAACCTGTCAGAGCGGAACCTTCCTGCAGCTGCAGGTCGGTGAACCATATCCTGCCGGAGCAGTCGGTGACGGTAGGAACCACCGTGACGCTCACGACCCGCTTATCCTGCTTTTTGTTCACGACCTCCGCAAGACGGATAAAACGGATATTACCCATCAAGAGTCCACTTGATCTCGCATGGATGTCCTACCCATCCCGTAGCGACCGCTCCCGCTTGGAGGAGTATATCCGTCACATACAATTTTCCCGTGCAGTTCGTGATGCAGATGCGAACGGTTATGGACTTGACCCTCGCACCATAGTTTTCCGGCGCGACCTTCGCCTGTGTTTTTGAAAAAAATACCATAGTCCACCTCCGTCAGTACAAGTCGATGAATCGGCTCTCTGTCGTGCCGTCCTCGTATTCGATGATGACCTCAATGCCGACCTGCGAGGAATCCGAAAGCTTCTCCAGATCTTCCGAGCCAATCTGCGCCGAGATCGTATAGCTGTCGCGGTTGGCGGGATACACTGTCTGCGACAGGCTTTTCGTCATGCCCGACACGCCCTCCGCCGTGAAGGACGCCGTGCCGGACGCGCCGTTCTCACCGTCAGCCGTAAAGCCGGAACTCGTCCAGTAGGCAAGCCCATCGTCAGCGCGGGAATTACGCAGCAGATTAAACGGCACCATTTCGCGGATATCATTGTTGGATACCACGCTTGTGCCTTCCAGTGTATCGGCGGCGTTGTCCCATTGGCTTGCAGAACTGCCGAGGTTTTTCAGCGTGGTGGAAAGCTCCAGCACCGTGTTCCACGGCTCCTGCAGGTTGTATTCCCGGCGCACGATTCTTGTTGTGACCGAAATTCCAAGTTCCTTGTCCTCCACGCGCACATAATCCCCAAGTTCCCACGCTTCATGCTCGTAGCCCGTGAGGACGGAAAGATCCATCGCATTCAGCACATAGGAAATGGTGGGCTTTGCGTACTGCGCCAACCGCATTTCCGTGTATTCCTTCATCTGATACGGGTTCGTAAAAGACGAGCAGTCCAGCGTGGAGATGCGGATTTCATTTGTATAAGTAAAGTCCTCCACATAGGGCTTGCCACTGTTGATGTCGGTAAAGGTCAGCCCGTCTGCGCCCACGGCATAGAGCCTGGTCACAAGGCTGCGTGTATCGACCACCCTCTGAATGGACTTCATGTTCTTTTTGTAGGCAAAAAGTGCGCCGCTGTCCTTGCCGTTGACCGTCAGCAGATGCACGAGCCTGTTCGGGCAGTCGAAAACAAGATCGCCGCCGTGCAGGTCGGCAGCATTTCGGAGAATGGAGAGCGCATTCTTCTCCGTACTTGTCCACGTTCTCTTGGTGCGCACATTGACCGTACCGACAGACCATTCCGTTCCGGAAAGAGCATAAGCCATCGCCGTTTCCGGGTACTCCGCTTCAAAGGTGCGTTCCTCTTTTCGTACAGAGAAGGTAAGATCATAGAACTCCGCCTCGGCGTACACCTCCGTGACGGAATTGCCCTCGGTATCCTTGCTGTCCGTGACCGTGCGCACCTTGTAGATATCGTCCACAATCTGTATTTTCTTCTCGCTGTCGATATAGACGCGCTTGCTGTCGCGGTACGGAATCTTGAAGGAAAGCGTGTCCTCGCCGTTAATCTCACCCGTAACGATGATGTCGTAGGCGTTTTCAAGCACGGCCTCCCATGCGCCGTTGCTGTCAAGCACCACGGGACGGGAATAGCCGATCTTTTCATACGGCGATTTCGGAATGTCATAGAGCCGGATATCTATCAGTTTCGGTGCCTTCGATGTATCTGTGGTCGTGAGCGTCACGCGGAAACGGATATAGTCCCGGTTGGGAGATGTCAGCTTTCCGTCAGCGGGAACAGCCGCCCAATCGCTCCATGTGATGAGATCATCGCTTGTGGACGTCTCCACCTGGGAAACGGCGGTTGTGCCGGAAATGTACTCGCTTGTCACGGACACACGCCCCGTGCCGGAAAGACCGCATTCCGCAGCCGCCGTTGTAAGGACGCCCTCGGTCGGATAGACGCCGCCCGAAGCCCGGAGCATGACCGTTCCCGGCTCGGTGATGCCGTCAACCGCTCCTGTGGTATCTCCGGCGTTCGCCATAACAGCGGAGCGGAAATAGTCCATAAGATCGTCTGCGGTAAGAGCCGAATCGCAATCCAGAAACCAGTCGTCAAAGCCACCCGCATACCAGTAGGAGCTGTTCAGCATTCCCCAGATAAGGTCAGCCGTGCAGGAGCGGTTCAGTTCTCCCGATATGGTCAGCGCGGAGGATTTCCATACCGTACCGCTTTCCTTATCGCCGACTACATACCACGCCCTTTTGTTGTCAGGCTCAATCACCGCCGCAATGAAGTACCACTTGGCGTTCTCTAAAGAAAAAGACGGTGTGACCGAGGTGTCCAGTATCAGGGAGCCGGAGGAATTGTAGAGCATGAGTCTCGGTTTTCCCCGGATGAGCGACAGATAGAATATCGGATTGCCCGTACCGCCGCGGGTAGATAAAAGCGGCGTGTATGTGTTGCCCACGGAATAGGTGGTCGGACGCATCCAGCCGCCCACAATGATGCGCTCTCCGATGTCGGAGAACATCGTACCGTCATTCGTAACCTTGAGGTAGGTCTGCTCCGAGGAAGGATTATTGATATTCATGCGGAAATAAGAGCCGAATATGCCGTTTGTCAGTGAGGCTGTCGTTCCGCTCCAGTTATTGATGTATGCCTTCCTGTCGTTGCCCGAGGAATCGGCAAGGCAGGTATCGGAGTCCGGCGCGTCCTCATTGAACCGCCACAGACCACCCTTGGCATATTCCGCCGGAAACTCTCCCGTGAAATCCGTCTGCTTATTCAGTATCGTTTTTAAAGACATGGGGCGTCACCTCCATCTGCTTCTTGCCTGTATCTCAAGGCTTGTAAATGCCGCATTATTCTCCTCCACAGTGATTGTGTTATCACCGACCTCAAGCGAGGGAAAATTCAGTTCTGAAAGGTAGGGCAGGCCGTTCCGCAGGACGTTGCCGTCCGAATCCTCCACCCATGCGGTCATCATGTCCGTATCGACCACCAGCGTTTCCTCTGCCGCAAGCGTAGCGTTTGCAATTTTCAATTCCGAGTCGTTCGTGGTAATGGTGATGCAGTTGCTCACGCCGGAAGTGATAACGCCCTTGATGCAGTAAACGGGATGAGACTCGATGTTTCCCTTCGTTCGTTTGACGGTGTGCGTACCCGCTGCCGTGATGGAAAATTCTTCATCCTCCACGGCGTAGGCAAACGGATCGGGACAGAGGAATTTTAAATCAAAACTGCCCGCCGAGCGGATGAGAAGTCTTTCGCAGTCCGCCTTCTCGGAGAGCCTTGCCATGAAGTACCTGTCCGGCACATCGTCAAATATAAGCTGTTTCAGTCCGTCCGCAGGATCGAGCCACAGTGCGATATTGTCCAGCACCGACACAAGAGCGGCGAAGGTTCTCTTCGGCGGGATGCTGCACGATACATTGATCTCCCTGTAGTCGAAATCCGCTCCGAAGTCCGCAATGCCGCTCTTGCCCGGAATGGATGCGGTATAGTTGCGGAGGTTTCCGCACACCTGCCAGGAGGTGAGCCGGGCTTTCAGACCCATATCCGCAGATGATGTATCGTTGTATATAAAGCCCATTCAATCCACCTCCTTATGCCGTTGAAAAGCGTCCCTGCGCACGGGAGCCTGTCTGTATCAAATCGTACAGTTCCTGTGAAATCCTGCGGATATCGTCTTCACTGCGGACGATCATCTGACCGACCGAAACGAGCGCACCGTAGGAACTGCCGCCGTTCGTACCGGTTGCCCCGTTTACCGCAGAGCGGACGGTCGCATCGGCGTCAAGATTAAAATTACCCGGCACGGCGGTCTTCATATCATCTGCCATACCGTTCATCACATCCATGATGCCATTGTTCAAATCCTGAGCGGCGTCTATCGCCACCTTTGCCGAATCATCGATACCTCCGGCAAGACCCTGTGTCAGCATATCACCGACCCATGCCATTTCCTTGGACGGCGAGGAAATTCCGAAGAAGCCCTTGATCTTGCTCATGAGGTTGGAGCAGAAGCCGCTGACCTTGC
>CAVKSD010000055.1:0-12826 GCA_963658905.1 Bacteroidaceae bacterium | reverse complement strand
GACAGACTTATTCTGTCTGTCTGTCTGTCTGTCTGTCTGTCTGTCTGTCTGTCTGATTATGGGCGTACAGCTTCATTTTGTCAAGTCCTTTTTGTGAAAAAACGCTTCTTTTTTTAAAAAACGGCGGAAATCCCGCACTGTTTTTCAAAAGATAATTATACAGAATAAATGCCGCCTTTTCAAGAATTTTTTTGCGCAATTTTAGCACAATTTTGCGCAGTTTTGCACAATTGCAAGACAGCCATCGCCTTTTTCAATAGCTTTCGGATAATTTATACGAATGCTTTTGACCCGAAACTGGGAAACAAATCCCGTGAAGCGGCGCGCCGCAACTTGCTTTTTCGTGCAAAATTGGCATGCATTAACCTGCTTTTTCGTGCAAAATCAAGATTTGCGAACTTGCTTTTTCGTGCATATTTTGTTATACTATCTATAAGACAAGTGCAAAATAATAGCTTCTCAAAATTGGAGGGTAACATAGTCTCATGCTTAAAAGGAAAATATATAACAAACTCGTTGCTTGGAAAAACACCAGCAACGGCACAACTGCCATGATGATCGACGGTGCTCGTCGAGTCGGCAAAAGTTACATCGCTGAAGAGTTTGCCAAAAGACAATACAAGAGCTACATTATAATCGACTTCGGTAATGCGCCGCAAGCTGTGCTTGACCTTTTTATGCACGATAGCGCAGACCTCGATATGTTTTTTGCAAAGCTGTCGTCGTTTTTTCGCACTCCCCTTCATATGCGCGAATCGCTGATAGTATTTGATGAGGTTCAGCAATATCCAAGAGCAAGGCAGCTTATAAAATATCTTGTTGCCGACGGCAGATATGATTACATCGAAACAGGTTCGCTCATTCGACTCAAGAAAAATGTGCAGGATATTATAATTCCGTCCGAGGAAGATCATATCGAGATGTTTCCTCTTGATTTTGAGGAATTTCTCTGGGCCATGGGGGATGAAACGACCTATCCTCTCATAAAAAAATGCTTTGAAAATAAAATTCCTCTCGGCGCATCCATTCACCGCAAGATTATGAACGATTTTCGCCAGTATCTTCTTATCGGCGGGATGCCGCAATCTGTGCTTGCATATATAAACGGCAAGGACTTCGAGGCTTCGGACATCGCAAAACGGCGTATTCTAAAACTCTATCGTGACGATATTGCAAAATTTGCTGCCGGCTATGAGGACAAGGTATTTGCTTTGTTTGATAATATTCCCGGTCAGCTTTCTAAAAAAGAAAAGAAATACAAGCTTTCTTCCCTTGGAAAGCAGGCACGTTTCAGAACATTTGAATCTTCTTTTGTCTGGCTCAACGAAGCAATGATAGTAAACGCATGTTTTAATGCAACCGATCCGAATGTCGGGCTTGCCCTCAGTGCGGATAATGCGACACAAAAATGCTATATGGCTGATACCGGTTTGCTTGTAACACACGCTTTTAAGGACAAAAGCTATACGGATAATGAACTTTACCGCGCAATTTTATTTGATAAATTAAACATCAACGAGGGAATGATTGTCGAGAATGCCGTTGCCCAAATGCTTCGCCTGCGCAGAGAGCGCCTGTATTTTTACTCCCGTTGCGATTCGCAAAATCGTGAAAACCATATGGAAATCGACTTTCTTATTACTGATGGCAAAAAAATTTCCCCTGTCGAAGTAAAATCGGGAAATTACCGCTCTCACGCATCTCTGGATAAGTTTCGCAGGCACTTTTCCTCCGTTATCGGCAGCTCGTATGTTCTTTACACGAAAGACGTAATGATAAAAGATGGGATCATTCATCTGCCACTTTATATGGCGGAGCTGCTTTAGCTCCGCCGGTCAGTTTGCGTGCGAAGCGGAATCGCTCTCGCAATTTTGCTTTCGGCTCTTCATACATTAGCGCAAAAACAAATTCTGCGAAATCACAGGTCGAGGGAATTTTCGTCAAGAACATAGCTAAAACTTGGGTGCATTTTCACCTAAGTTTTAACTCATCGTGCCTAATCATGCCCAATCAGCCTGATTGTAGCGGAAATTTGCGCAAAAAAAGAGCTGCGCCTTATCGGTTTTCGCCTTTAATGCGTCAGCTCCGTCTTTCAACATTTCGCGTTTATATATTTTCTTTATATATTCTCTGTTTCAGCCTTATTTCAGCGGTGCAAGTCCGAGGATTTCTCTTGCTTCTGCCGGAGTTGCAACTTCTCTGTTGAGGAGTTTTGCCATCTGAACGACTCTTTCTACCATTTCGCCGTTGGATTTAGCGAGTACGCCCTTTGACATATATACATTGTCTTCAAAGCCTACGCGAACGTGTCCGCCCATAGCGATTGTAGCTGCGGCGATGCCCCATGCGTTCTTGCCGATACCTGTTGCTGTCCAAGTTGAATCAGCAGGAATGGAAGTTGCCATGATAACAAGGTCGCGAACCGTAGCTGTCATCTGAACGCCCAGTACGAAGTCGAAGTGGATAGGATACTGGATGTGACCTTTCTTGGCTGCCTTGAGAGCAAGGTCGATCATGCCCTTGTCGAATACTTCGCATTCAGGCTTGATGCCTCTTTCCTGCATGATGTCGCCGAAGTTAGCGATGGTATTGTCTGTATTGATAAAGATTTCATCTCCGCCGAAGTTGCAGGTACCGCAGTCAAGGGTTGCCATCTCAGGGGTCGGAGTGATTTCTGTTGACTGAAGTCTCTCAAGGTCAGTCATACCAACTGCTCCGCCTGTGGACGGCTGAATAATAACATCCGGACATTCTTTTCTGATAGCATCAACCATTTCTTGGAATCTGCCCTTGTCCTGTGTCGGAGTACCGTCGTCCCATCTAACGTGAAGGTGGATAAGAGCAGCACCTGCATCATAAGCAGATTTTGCTTCTCTAACAACTTCTTCTACGGTATAAGGAACTGCAGGGTTGTTTTCCTTTGTTACTTCTGCGCCGCAAATACATGCACTGATAATCAATTTGTCCATTTTAATCAATCTCCTTTTATTTCATTTTTTCAAACAAAATAATTACTAATATCGGCGATCTTTTCGCACCTCAAGAATATTATATCATCACCATAAGTTATATTCAAGTATTAAACCCATGACCTCGTCGATTTTTTGTCAGAGTTTTCGCCGCCGCCTATAAGTTCCCACAAAGTTCTATAGATCTCTATGCTCCAGCGTAACTCGTCTGCCCTCCTCGGAAAAAATCCTATAAACCTCGTTTGCCACCGCAACGGAGCGATGATGCCCGCCGGTGCAGCCGATGGCAACGGTCAGGCTGTACTTGCCTTCCTTTATATAGAACGGAATCAGCCGCTTGATGATCTCCACGAGCCTGTTTATAAATTCCTTTGTGATATCCTGTTTCAAGACATATTGCGATACCTTCTTGTTGTTGCCCGTAAGCGGTTTCAGGCTAGAAACATAATAAGGATTCGGAATAAAGCGCACGTCAAGCGTCCAGTCGGCTTCCGGCGGAAGCCCGTGTTTGTAGCCAAAGGACATGAAATTGAGGACAAATGACTCGCTTGCCTCGCCCTTTGCAAAGAGCCTGTCCAGCTCTGCGTTCATCTCTGCAACCTTCAGCGTGGATGTATCTATGATATATGTTGCGTTTGCCCTGAGATCCGCTAATTTCTGCCTTTCTTCCTCGATGACCTCCCCGGTTATCGCCGCAGCGGAAAGTGGATGGGTCCTTCTGCTCTCGTTATAGCGCCTAATGAGGGCTTCGTTTGAGGCTTCGATGAAGAGAATCTTAAAGTCCACGTTTTCGTCACTCTCGAGGCTTGCAATGGATGCCTTGAGGTCCCCGAAAAAGCTGCCACCCCGCACGTCAATTACGAATGCCGCTTTTTTTACGTTCTTCTCACCGGTAAGGCTAAGGTCTATGAAATTTTTGATAAGCGCAGGGGGCATATTGTCTATGCAATAATATCCCTTGTCCTCGAACCAATCCGCCGCCTTGGTCTTTCCCGCGCCGGAAAGTCCCGTAATAATTACAACTTCCATCTTAGCCTCCTTTTCGCAAATTATCTATGCAAAATCCATATTTGGATTTTTATCTAAATCCCTCTCCAAATAACTATCCAAATCGCATCCTAATCTTTATTCAAATATTTCTTCAAATTCTTTTATGTCAACTTCTTCTCCTGCGTTTCGCTTCGCCAGGGCTTCCTTTACCCGGTTAAACACATCTTTGGTAAGGTTTGATCTTCTTATGATCAGCGCAACAACGATCATCGCTGCTCCCGGAATTACCACAAAGGCGTTCTCCACCCATTCAAGCGCCGCGGGACTCTGAACCGCAAGCTCGCTGTTAAACCCCGCAAGCTCCAAAATCACGCCCAGCATTTGCAGTCCCACCGCGATGGAAAGGGACTCGGAAAGTGCCTGCAATGAAACTACCGCCCCGGAATGTTTCTTCCCGGAGAGAAGCTCCTCCACCTCGCAAACATCGTAAATCATAGACGGCATCAACTGCCAATATGTTGCGTTTGCCGCCGCATATAGCAGGCAGACCAAAATCATCATCGGATAGGAGTCCACGCCGATAATTTTTGTCAAAATCATCAGGCTGCCGCATCCTGCCATGACATATTTGAACAAATCTTTTTTGTCAAGCCTTGCGCCAAGCTTCGTGATGAAGGGCACCGTCGCAACCCCCGCAAGGGTTATCATAAAGAGTGTTATAGAAATCTCTTTTTCTCCAAGCCCCATATTGAATGTCATAAAGAACACACGGTCAGAGGAAAATGTGATATTTGCAATCAGATATGCAAGGCTGGCGCCGATTATGATCTGCACCGGTTTCATCTTGATGAGCTCCCAGTATTCGGCGAACATCGCCTTGTATGCCGCGAGGATATTTTCGCGCTGTTTCTTCGGCTTCACAAAATTCTTCACGTCGTCGCTTTTTATGGATGTTGCGCAGATGATGAGTGCCGATGCGCCGCAGATTCCCACGACGAAGCCTGTTATCGACCACGAGCGGGAAAGTGTCATGCCATTTTTCGAGCAGATATCTACCAAAATCGGCGGCAGAACCATTCCAATGCACATTCCAACCTGATTGAATATATAGGAAAACGAACGAAGCACGGTTCGCTCGTTATAGTCGTCTGTAAGCTCCGAGCCCCATGTCAGATACGGCACGAAGAATGAGGAGAAACAGGTCCAGTACGCCAGCACCATCACAAGATAATAAATAATCCTCACCGCAGGCGAGGCGTCGATTGCCGTAAACAAAAGCCCCGTCACAAAGATGACCGGAATTGCGGCGCCCAAAAGAAACGGCTTTCGCTTCCCGTAGCGGGTAATCGCATGGTCTGACTCAAAGCCCACAATAGGGGCGCACAGTGCCTCCCACACGGAGCCTGCCGCGCAAATCGCTCCCGCCGCCGCAGGGCTTATCCCTGCCACCGTAGTCAAAAACAGCAAAAGATAGGTCCCCGCCAGCATATACAAGGCATTGTCGCAGGTTCCCCCGATTCCATAAGAAAGCTTTGTTCTAAAGGGCAATTTCATAATTTTCCTCCATCATCACCGATACACCATCGATATATTCCGTTCATTCAGTTCGATATCTATCCGCGTATCTATTGTAACACAGATTCCTAAAACATTCCCATACTTTTTAGCGCAAAAATCCATAGAAACATGGTAAAGCAGGCAAGTCCGGAGGAGAAAACTACCGCGTCCCCCGCCAGCTCGTAGTCGCTGTCCATTTCCTGCGCCATAGGAAATGAGGAAACCGCTGTTGGCGAGGCGAAAATCGCAATCAGCGTTACAAGGGCAACGCCCCGAAATCCCATGAGAATTCCCGCCGCAAGTCCTATTGCCGGAACTATGATGAGCCTTCCCGCCACGCAGATAAGGATTTCTTTTTCTCGCTTCAAAGCGCTCCGGATGTCAAAAAATGCTCCGAGAGTAAGCAGCGCGAGGGGCGTGGCAACTCCTGCCATGGAGGATGCCACATTTTCCAAGGTTGCAGGCAGCTTCAGCCCCGTAACCACAGCGAAAATTCCCGCAAGTGCGCCCAGAATCAAAGGATTCTTTGCTATGGATTTTAGTATGTGAATGGCGCTTGGCTTTCCGCCCCGAAAAACTTCCAGAGTTATAACCGCCAATACATTGTATAGCGGCACGATTACCGTAACCATGACCGCGGTCAGGGCGAGGTTCTCGCTTCCGAAAATATTTTCTACAATCGGAATCCCCATGATTACAAAATTGCTTCTGTAAATTGCCTGTATCATTGCCCCTTGGGTCTTTGGCTCTTTCGTTATATGTACCGTCGCAAGAACCGTAAGTGCGTAGATTGCCAGCACGCTTGTAACGCCGAAAATCATCAGCCTTGCGTTCAAAGCCTCGCTGATGTCCTTGCCATAGAGATTCGTAAACATCAATACGGGAAAAAATACCACAAAATTCAGCTTGTTTATTTTTTTAACCTCTGCTTCGTTTACAATGCCGAAATGCCTTATCAGTATTCCGACTCCCATTATTATGAAAATGGGCAGCACGGCCTGTGCTGCCACTAAAAAATTACTTGCCAATGCACTCATAGTATTTTAACTGAACAAATCTTTGAACTTTTCCTTGAAACTTGTCTTCTTCTGATAGCAATCCTCACTGAGCTCCCTACCCATGTCCTCGATGGCTTTCTTTTGCTTATGGCTCAGTTTTGTAGGAACTTCGAGGGTCACCTTTACGTAAAGGTCGCCCTTTGCCTCACGTTTGAGGTACTTGACGCCCTTTTCTCTCAGCCTGAAAGTCGTTCCCGGCTGCGTACCCGCAGGGACTTTGTAAGAAACCTTGCCGTCAAGAGTCGGAACAATTATTTCCGCCCCCAGAGCCGCCTGATCAAAGGTAATCGGGATTTCCAGATAAAGATCCGCACCGCTGCGTTTGAAGACCTTATGCGGTTTTACATTAAGCACGATGTAAAGATCCCCCGCAGGGCCGCCGTTTATGCCAGGCTCTCCCTGTCCTCTGATAGGGATTACGCTTTCGTTGTCAACTCCCGCCGGAATGTCCACAGAAATGGTAACGTTCTTTTTAATCTTGCCCTGTCCTTTGCAGTCTGGACAAGCCTCTTCGATTATCTTGCCGCTGCCGCCGCACTGGTCGCAGGTGGTAACGGTCTGGAACTGTCCGAAAGGCGTTCTCTGAGCCTGGCTGATTTGCCCGCTGCCGCCGCATTTTGGACAGGTTTTCTTGGTTGTTCCTGGTTTTGCACCGTCGCCCTTGCAGGTCGGACATTGCACAAATTTGTTAAGTTCTATCTTCTTGCTTGTGCCAAAGGCAGCCTCTTCAAAGGTGATCGTGATCGCCCTTTGAATGTCTCTGCCCTTTCTCGGCTGGTTGCTTCTTCTCTGCTGACCGCCTCCGAAACCGCCGCCGAAAGCACTTCCAAACATATCGAATATATCTTCAAAGCCACCGAAACCGCCCGCGCCGCCGAAGCCGCCGAATCCTGCGCCTCCGAAGCCGCTCGGGTCAACTCCCGCATGACCGAATCTGTCATATTTACTCTTTTTGTCGGGGTCGGACAGAACGCTGTATGCTTCGTTGACTTCTTTGAATTTTTCTTCTGCTTCCTTGTTTCCGGGATTCTTGTCGGGATGATATTTCATTGCCATCTTTCTGAAGGCTTTTTTTATCTCATCCTCGCTTGCTCCCTTCTGCAAGCCAAGCACCTCGTAATAATCGCGTTTTTCTGCCATATTAAACCTCTCTCGTCAATTTATTTGTTCTCGTTATACCCGAAACGCCGAAGCAATTTCTGCTCCGGCAACGGGTTTTTGCGAGTTTATCTTTATTTGTTGTCGTCGTCAACAACGGTGTAGTCTGCGTCAACTACATTGTCGTCCGCAGGGCCTGCCTGAGCTCCTGCATCCTGAGCACCGGCGCCCATATCAGCGCCTGCGCCGCCCATGCCTGCCGCGCCGGCAGCCTGAGCAGCCTGAGCCTGTTCATAGAGCTTTGTGGAAATGATGTGGAATTTTTCTGTCAAAGCTTCTGTCTTTTCTTTTATCTGATCTACGGTACCGTTGCTCAGAACCGCCTGAAGCTGGTCTTTTGCGTCGGTGATCTGAGTCTTTTCGTCTTCGGAAATCTTGCCCTCAAGCTCCTTGAGAGATTTTTCGGTTTCGTAGATCAAAGACTCTGCTCTGTTTCTGATCTCCACTTCTTCTTTTCTCTTCTTGTCCTCTTCGGCATACTGTTCAGCTTCCTTAACCTTCTTGTTGATTTCGTCTTCGGAAAGGTTGGTGGAGGAAGTGATGGTGATTCTCTGCTCTTTGCCTGTTCCCATATCCTTTGCGCTTACGTTTACGATGCCGTTAGCGTCGATATCGAATGTAACTTCGATCTGCGGGATCCCGCGAGGAGCAGGCGCAATGCCTGTAAGCTGGAATCTGCCGAGGGTTGTATTTCCTGCTGCCATTTCTCTTTCGCCCTGCATTACGTGAATGTCAACTGCCGTCTGGTTATCTGCTGCTGTTGAGAAGATCTGGCTCTTCTTTGTAGGAATTGTAGTATTTCTTTCGATGAGCTTCGTTGCAACGCCGCCCAGGGTTTCGATGGAAAGCGAAAGCGGAGTAACATCCAGAAGAAGTACGTCGTGAACTTCGCCTGTAAGAACGCCTGCCTGAATTGCGGCGCCGATTGCTACGCATTCGTCCGGGTTGATGCCCTTGAACGGTTCTTTGCCGGTTACTTTCTTGACTGCTTCCTGAACAGCCGGGATTCTTGTGGAACCGCCTACCAGGATAACCTTTGCGATGTCGGCATTTGTAACGCCTGCGTCTCTCATTGCCTTGTTCATAGGCTCGATGGTTCTCTGTACCAGATGCTCTGTGAGCTGGTCGAATTTTGCTCTTGTGATGTCTTCGTTCATGTGGAGCGGGCCGTCAGCCGTTACGGTGATGAACGGAAGATTGATATTTGCTGTCTGGGAGCCGGAAAGCTCTTTCTTTGCCTTTTCTGCGGCTTCTTTCAATCTCTGGAGCGCCATCTTGTCGGCTCTGAGGTCTACGCCGTGTTCCTTTGCGAATTTGTCCGCAAGGTAGTTCATCAATACTTCGTCGAAGTCGTCGCCGCCAAGGTGAGTGTCGCCGTTGGTTGCAAGTACTTCGAATACGCCGTCGCCAAGTTCAAGAATGGATACATCGAATGTGCCGCCGCCAAGGTCGTATACCAAAATCTTATGGGAGCCTTCTTCCTTGTCAAGTCCGTATGCAAGGGATGCTGCGGTAGGCTCGTTGATGATTCTCTTTACTTCAAGACCTGCGATTCTGCCTGCGTCTTTGGTTGCCTGTTTCTGAGCGTCCGAGAAGTAAGCAGGAACCGTGATAACAGCTTCCGTAACCTTTTCGCCGAGATAGCTCTCCGCGTCGCCCTTTAACTTTGTAAGGATCATTGCCGAAATGTCCTGCGGAGTGTAGTCCTTGCCGTCGATGGTTACCTTGTAGTTTTCTCCCATGTGTCTCTTGATGGACGAAATTGTTCTGTCAGGGTTTGTAACCGCCTGTCTCTTTGCGGTTTCGCCTACCAATCTTTCTCCGTCTTTCTTGAAGCCGACTACGGATGGAGTCGTTCTCATGCCTTCTGCGTTGGCGATAACCGTAGGTTCGCCACCTTCTAATACTGCTACGCAGCTATTTGTTGTTCCTAAATCGATACCAATTACCTTTGCCATTTTATTTTCCTCCTTGATTTTCAAGTTTTAGTTCTAATTTATTTTTGTTTTCGCCACGGGCGATTTTAACTTATATATTATTCAGCCCACAACGCCACGGGCGATTTTCTTGATGCGCCGGAAATTTTTCGTTATGCAAGGCGCCGAGTGCGGAACGAAGCGGAATGTACTGATGCGTACATGAGCATCGGATTCGCGCTTGGCAACACAGCAGAGCGGAAAATTAACAAGCATCAAAGCATCAATTTGATACTTTGACCATGGACGCCCTCACCACTCTGCCGTTCAAGAGATACCCCTTTTGCAACACCTCTATAACCTTGCCGCTTTCGTACTGGGCACTGTCTTCGGTCATCACGGCGTTGTGGAAGTTCGGGTCAAAATCCTCGCCAAGGCATTTTATTTCGGTGACCCCTGCTCTTTCGAGCACAGCCAAAAGCTGTTTTAGGATCATCTCCATTCCTTCGAGGAACTTGTCGCCGCCTGTTCCGGCTGCGATAGCTCTCTCAAAATTATCTATTACATCAAGCAGTTCTTTCACGATTTTCTCGTTTGCGAACGCATAAATGTCGCTTTTTTCTTTTTCTGTTCGGCGCTTGAAGTTCTGGAAATCTGCCATGAGCCTCATGTATTTCGCATTCAGCTCTTCCTCCGGCTCTTTTTCGGCTGCCTGCTTCTGCCCTGCTTCAGCGGCTCCCGCATCCTGCTTTTCTTCTTTTTCGCCGGGTTTTTCTCCGGACTTTTCTCCGGATTTTTCGTCGGGATTTTTGCACGCCTCCTCAGGCTTCAAATCTTCTTCGGTTTCGGGCAAATCCGCGCCCGCCTCCGCCTCTCTTTTTTTATTTTCTTCACTTGTCATCCTCGTTACCTCCGCTTTCAAGTTTGAATGTATCATTTAAGTTGTCTGTCAAATATTCGATGATCGATGTTACCTCGCCATATTTCATTCTGGTAGGACCGATGACGCCGATTTTTCCCACTAACTTTCCGTCCACATGGTAGCTTGCGGTAATCAGCGAACAGTCCTGCATGATGTCGTCGGAATTTTCCTCGCCTATGGTAACCATGATTCCGTCGTCTCTTTCTATCAGCTTCTTCGTAAGTTCTTCCTTTTGGCTGAGCATTTCGATGAAGCTCTTTGCCTTGGAGATGTCGCTGTATTCCGGAATGTCGAAGATGTTTGTGAGCCCCTCCATATAGAGGTTGACGTTCAGCATATCCTCAAGGGTTTTGAGGAAGCTCGGCATTACGTCCTCGGCAAGTCCGCTCATTGCAACGATGTCCGTCTCCACATTTGCGATTATATTATTGGTAAGCGCCTGGCTTATGGTCTTTCCTTTGTAATTATATGTCATGGTCTTGGAAAGGAGCTGGAGCTTTTCTTCTGTATAAGGCACGCTCATGCGCACCGCCTTGTTAGAAACCTTGCCGCTTTCGCTGACTATCATGAGTATCACCGTCTGCTCGTCTACCGGAAGCAGGTTGATGTATTTTAGCACATCCTCGTCCTTGCTTGGGGTAAGGGCAAATGATGTAAGGCTCGTAATCTCCGAAAGCACGCTTGCCGCGTGTTCGATGGTCTTTTCAAAATTGCTTACCCTGCTGTGGAGCCTGCTTGCGATGATGTTTTTTTCCTCTTTGGTAAGTTCCTTTTTTTCCATCAAAGCGTTTACATAGAGTCTGTAAGCCTTGTCCGAAGGGACTCTGCCTGCCGAAGTGTGGGGGTGTGTAAGGTATCCCATCTCCTCAAGGTCGGCCATTTCGTTTCTTATGGTCGCGGGGCTGTACCCAAGCTCCGGCTTCTTTGAAAGGGTTCTGGAGCCCACCGGCTCTGCGGTTCTGACATAATCTGCAATAATTGCCTGCAAAACCTTTAGCTTTCGTTCGCTTAATTCCATATCCGGCAGCCTCCTTTCATATTTCGTATCTCGTCTATCGCCTATCGTCTATCGTATCTCGTATCTCGTATCTCGTCTATCAAATTTCTCAAAGCTTTTGCCCTGAGTTTTTTACTTTTGCTCATCGAATTTTGTTTGTTAGCACTCATTGCGTTGGAGTGCTAACTTCATGTTATAAATATACCCCGTTTTTCGGATTTAGTCAATGTTTTTCAAAAAGTTTTTTGTGTATTTTTGGTGAAGATGCTTAGATGAACCTTTAGATGAACGTCCTGCCGGTGTGCTGGGCGAGAATTGCCAGTCCTATGGTCAGCGCCACAGGCACCGCAATGGAAATCAGGCAATATACCTTGTTCTTTTGGATTTGATAGCTCATGACAAAGATCGAGCCGAAGCAGACGATGCTGCTTACGATGTGGTTCGGGAAGTTTGCAATGGCCTGGGCCGCATAATACATTCCGAGAATCGCCTGAATCGTGTTGCCGACTCCAAGGATAACAGCGCCAAGCAGGTTCTGCTTCTTGCAATAATAGGCGATAAAGCCTCCCGGAAGCGTCAGCATGGTCATAGGAAGCCATATAGTTCTGTAGTAGTACCATGCCATAGCCAGGGTCAAATTTCCGAAAATGACTTCAACGGCATAAACAACGGGCTGGCTTATCACAAAAAACATGAAGCATTTGAGCATGGCGTCCCAGTTTTTGTGACAGTTCACCACGATGATTACAGCGAAAATAACCCACCATTCGTAGCTGACTCCGATGTCCTGGATGGATGTCCCGGCCCATGCGTCGTTTAGCATTACCGCGCCGGTGTAGGCTCCGGCTGCGATAGCAAAGATAATTACCGTTACCCAGCTCATTTTAAGTTTTCCGAATAGTGCGCTCATAAAATTTCCTCTCGTGTTCTATATATTTTTTGCTTTTTTCTACATATGATATAGCAGTATAGCACAGTCTTCCGCAAAAAACAACAAAAGCCGCGAGGATGGGATTCATCGGCGGTGGGAATTGATCCTTTGCAAAACTTTATTTTCTTCAAATATGCGAAAACCCACCGGTTTACCGATGAGTCCTCATGTTGAACAACGAGTATTCTAAACTAAAGTTTTGCAACTTCGCTCAGGGTCAAGCCCGTGAGTTTGGCAATGAGTTCATTCGCCATGCCCTCTTTGAGCATTCCTTTTGCAATCGACAGCTTTTCCTGCGCCGCGCCACGCTCAATACCTGCGCGTTCGC
>CAVKSD010000054.1:0-12859 GCA_963658905.1 Bacteroidaceae bacterium | reverse complement strand
TATAATTATGCGATATGGAGGTAATAAAATGAAAATTGTTAATTTAGACGCTTATACCATTCACCTTGACGACCTGCGCTGGGCGGAGCTTGAGGAGTTAGGTGAGTTGACCACATATGAAAGAACCGCTCCGGAAAACGTCATCGCTGCAATCGGCACCGAAGATGTTGCGGTTTTCACATCAAAGGTAAAAATTACGCGGGAGGTTATGGACGCCTGCCCGAATATAAAGTTTATCAACGTGACAGCAACGGGATATGACAATATTGATATCGCGGCTGCAAAAGAAAAGGGCATCGCCGTGTGCAACGTTCCAGCTTATTCCACGGAATCCGTTGCCCAGCACACATTTGCCCTGATTTTGGAAATTACCAACAATGTGGGTACCTACACGAAGCTCATCCATCAGCACAGGTGGGAAAATTCCGAAGATTTTGCGTTCATCGAAAAACCGCTTTTGCAGCTTTGCGGACGCTCCCTGGGCATTGTGGGATACGGCGCAATCGGAAAACGCGTGGGGGAAATCGCCAAGGCTTTCGGCATGACGGTGAACGTTTACAGCAAAGAGCCGGAGGCGGCGATACAGTCGGATATTCTTACCCTGCACTGCCCTGCGACCCCTGAAAACAAGGGCTTTGTTAACAGCGAATTTATCTCACGTATGAAAGACGGCGCGATTCTCATTAACACCGCAAGAGGCGCTTTGTTAAACGAGGAAGACGTTGCGGAGGCTCTGAAATCCGGCAAGCTCTCTGCTGTGGGAGTTGACGTGGTAAACGGCGAGCCGCCACGCAAGGGACACCCGTTCATCGGACTTGAAAATCTCTACGCTACCCCGCATATCGCATGGAGTTCGAAGGAATCTCGCGAGGTCATCGTAAAAACCGGTGCGGCTAACTTTAAGAGCTTTCTGGAAGGCGGCAACCTTAACAGAATCGTATAAGCAAACGAAAATTTTGTTTACAAATCGAAAAAATGAGCATGATAAGTGTGAAATAAATTTTTTTGAGGGAGAAACAAAATGGTTCACGAAGATACTATCAAATTGCTGAGAGAATGCAACGCGGGAATAAAAATGGGCGTCGATTCAATCGAGGAGATCTTAGGCGAAGTGAAAGACAGCAGGCTTGAAAAAATCCTTGAAAACGCAAAGAATGAACACAAACGGCTGGGGACAGAAACTCACAAGCTGCTGAACGAATACGGCGACGGTGGCAAGGAGCCAAGTCCCATTGCAAAGACTATGTCCTGGATAAAAACAAACGTGATGATGGCGGTGGACGCAGGGGACAGTACCATCGCAGACCTGATTACCGACGGCTGCAACATGGGAGTCAAATCCCTGAGCCGCTATCTCAACCAATATGCGGCTGCCGACGAAAAATCAAAGGATATCGCAAAGAAGCTCATCGCAATCGAAGCGGCGCTTTCCCATTCGCTGCGGGGCTATCTCTGAATTTTAAAAAGCATAAACTTACGGAGGAAATCCATGAAAATCTGTCTTTATGGGGCAAGCAGTCCCGATATCGCCCATAGCTATATCGAGGCTGTTGAAGCCCTGGGCTGTGAAATGGCGCGTCGCGGTCACAGCATGGTCTACGGCGGCGGCGCAAACGGGCTGATGGGCGCGGCGGCGCGGGGAATGAAATCCTTGGGCGGCGATGTCACAGGGGTTGCACCGGAATTTTTCAACCATCCGGGCATTTTGTACGAGCACTGCGACGACTTTATTTTTACCGAAACCATGGCGGAGCGGAAGCAGATCATGGAAGACATGGCTGACGCTTTTCTGGTGGTTCCCGGCGGAATCGGCACCTACGAAGAATTTTTCCAGGTGCTGACGCTGAAACAGCTTAACCGCCTGAACAAACCCATAGGGCTTTTTAATGTAAACGGCTACTTCGATTCCGTATCTGCTCTGCTTCAGAAAACCGTGGACGAGGGATTCATGCGGAGCGCTTGCCTAAATATCTGCGGCATTTTCAGCGACCCATGCGACCTGCTGGCATACATAGAAGAGGAGCTGAAAGCCCCTCTCGATCTCTCCCATCTTAAATTTTACTGATCGGCTCCCGAATTATGCCGAGCTAAGCTCAAATGATACTGAGTGAATCCCGATTAAAGCCTGATCAAATCCCGAATTACCTCGCCGGCGATTATAAGTCCTGCTGCCGACGGCACAAAACTTATGCTTGCCGGCGTTCTGTTTCCGCTTTTTCGCGGTTCTTCCTCTGAATAAAGAACCTTTACGCCGCGAACGCCCCGATTTCGAAGTTCCTTTCTGACGACTTTTGCAAGAGGACAGACCTTTGTCTTTTCTATGTCTGCCACCCGAAAAGCCGTAGGATCCAATTTGTTTCCCGTTCCCATGGAGGAAATTACCGGCGTCCCCGCCTCTTTTGCCTTGCAAATTATCTCGATCTTTGCGGTGACATTATCCACTGCGTCAACGATGTAATCATATTTTGTAAAGTCAAATTCTTCCGAGGTTTCCGGCAGAAAAAAGAGCTGTTTAGCCTCGCACCGGATTTCCGGATTTATGGACTCCATTCTGGCTTTGCAGACTTCAACCTTTGGCAGCCCGACGGTGTCTGTGGTGGCGATGATCTGGCGATTGATGTTTGTAATGTCAACCACATCCTTGTCCACCACATCTACTCTGCCTACCCCTGCCCTTGCAAGGGCTTCGCACACGTAGCCGCCCACGCCGCCTACACCGAAGACGAGAACCTTTGCCCTTTGGAGATGCACAAGAGCATCGTCCCCGATAAGCATTCTCGTCCTTTGGAAGCGGTCTTCCGACCCCTGTATATTTGAATTATTCCCATGAATCATACGTTTCCTCGCTGTGACTGTCTTTTATTTTTGTGCGGATGTCGGAGATTACTCCGTATATCACCCCTGCGGAAAAGCCCTGGGCGGAAAGCCGCCTTGCTACCTTGGCATAAAACTTTTCGTCGGCTGTCTTTCCCTCGCTCAGCTGGGTCTTCGCCATTTTCAGCGCCAGCCTTTCTGCGATCTTTCGGTCATCCTCAAGTTCTTCGTCGGAGTCGTTTCTTGCCTCCTCAATGACGCTTTCCGCAAGTTCCGGAGGAATTCCTTTCTGAGAAAGTTCCCGGATGATCCTTGCGTCTGCCTTTGATTTTTCCTTGGCATATTTGAAATATTCCTCGCAATATTTTGCGTCGTCAACGTACCCTAAGCCTTTTAGTTCTTCCAATGTGCTATTGATTTTTCCTGCTTCGTAACCTGAGTCGGCAAGAAAGTCCCGAAGTTCTTTTTCCGTCCGCATCCGATAGGCAAGTTTGCCGCAGGCTGCCTCATATGCAGATTTCAATGTCGTCCTCCTCCCCGCCGGTGCAGTAAGCGCAGATGATGTCGTCGGCAATCGGAAGATCCTTGAGAAAACCGTCCCACACGGAGTCGAGCAGCTTGCCTCCTGCGTCCACAAAAGCGGGCTTTTCCCCGTAAAATCCGTCGCCTATATATTTTCCAAAGGCTTCCCGTCTCACCCAAAGCCTGAAAAAGCCGGAAATTCCGTACTTGCGGATATAGTTTTGTTCCTCCGGGGTAAAATATCGTCTGCTTATCTGCTCGTACTTGCAGTCCTTGACAGTCTGCAGGTCGATTCCACATTCCGCCTCCCCTACGATACATATCCACATATTTTCGCTGTGTGAAACGTTGCAATAAACATCTTTTTCGGTTCCATAGATATATGGTTTGCCCTTTTCCGTGCGGACAAGTTTCATGCCGTCGCAACCGATTTCGTGGGAGGCGCAGTAGGCACTCACCGCATCGAGAATCAGTCTTTCTCTGAATTCCGGCGAATCTAGATCGCCCTCGTAGATGTAAATTCTGTATTTCATTTGTTTCACCCCTTATCCTTAAAAAAAACAGAACGCCCGCAGGCGCTCTCTTACAGCTGTTGTTCCTTTTCTTTTAATCTTGCCAGCACCCGTTTGTATCCGTCCGCGCCGTAAACAAGGCACTTGTTGATTCTGCTGATTGTTGCCGTAGAAGCGCTGGTTAAGGTTTCAATTTCGTTGTAGGTCTTTTTCTCAGAGAGCAGCTTGGCAACCTGTAGTCTCTGGGCAATCGCATGGATTTCGTTTATCGTGCAGATGTCCTCGAAGAAACGGTAACAGTCCTCGCTGTCCTCAAGCGTAAGCACCGCCTCGAACAATTCGTCAATGTCTGCTCTTTTGAATTTTGATTCGTATGCCATGGTAACTCTCCTCCCTTGCTGATAGAATTATAACACCAAAAAAAACAATAGTCAAACAAATTTAACTATTACAGCCCTTGCAAAGTAAAGTTTGATGTGTTATACTTTGAGCAAGAGAGAAGCCTTGCGGCTGACCTTTCGCGGTTATTTAAAAAAATCCGCTACTTTCCAGCTTGGGCGGATTTTTTTATTGACACTGTGATTGTTAATTTACCTTTATAATAGGTTATAGTAACTCTCATATTATCAATCCACCTTTCTTCAAATCCAAACCCCTTATGAGGATTTGTATTGCGAAAGGTCAACCGCCCGGTGGCTTATTCTCTTGCTCATTCCTATCATAACACATCTTGCGCTTGTAAACGAGCGTTCTTTTTTTATTTTCTATACATTTTCTACTGATTTAGTTCCTCGTCCAGCACTTCTCCCTCTGCCACGATATTCGTCGGGCCGGTGAGAAAAATCTCTGCGATTTCATGGGTTTTCGGATCGACATTCAGGGTTATGAAAAGCTCGCCCCCCGGCACGTGAACTCTTGTATTTTCACCGCTTACAAGTCCCTTTTGGGTCAATGCGCAAACCACCGAACCGGTGCCTGTTCCGCAGGCAAGGGTAAAGTCCTCGACTCCCCGCTCGTATGTCAGTTCTTCCACCTCGTTTTCGCCTATCACCCGGCAGAAATTTACGTTTGCTCCTTTCGGAAAAGCCTCGTTTCCCCGAAGCTTCCTGCCAAGCTCCCGCAGTGCCTCCTTGCTCATCTCACAATTTTCATCAAGCAGCACCACCGCATGGGGAAGTCCCGGATTTCCCAGCTCGATGTAGTCGCATTTTATCTTTCTTCCGTCTATGTCAATCGCAATATCCTGCGTAAATTTCGTAATTTCGTTCAGGCGAACCTCGTACATCCTCTCGCTTTTGCGGCGTCCGATTACAAGCCCCGCCGTAGTTTCGACCCGCTGGATTTCTCCTGCCAAGCCTTTCTCATATCCGTATCTTGCTATGCACCTTGCGCCGTTTCCGCACATCTCGCCGAGGCTGCCGTCCGCATTATAAAAATACATTCGATAGTCTCCGCCATTTTCGGCAGGATCCACGAACATCATTCCGTCCGCCCCTATTGACATCCTGCGGGTGCAAAGGGTCTTTGCAAGTTGAGAAAATTTCTCCTTCGGTATTTTTTCTTCTATGTTATTGATTATGATAAAGTCGTTTCCGGCTCCCTGCATCTTAGTAAATTTCATATTCGATACCCCTCTGATACCCCGATTTTGCAAATTTATTTTACATTATTCTCATTATAAAGTTCAAGTGCAACTTCCCTGATAAACCGCTCCGTCTCCGGTACATCCGTATTATCCGAGCAAATCACCAGCACAAAAGGCTTTTCCGCGAAGACGATCGCCCCGTCGTGGGTCACATTTTCGCTTTCTCCGGTCTTGTTGGCAATTTTCTTGCTTCTGCCGATATATCCCGGAATCTTATGGCGAATCTGTTGCAAAAGCAGGATTTCCTCCGCCTTTGCAGAAACCTCCTCGCAGCAAAATTCTCTGCGGTAAATCTGTTCCAGAAGCATTCCGATTTCTTCTGGGCACACCGCGTTCACAAGCCCCCTTGCCTCGGCCTCGCTGTCGAAGTATAAACGCTCAAGACGAGTTTTGACAAGCCCCATCTTTTCAAAATCCTTTTCCAATCGAGATAATCCCACCAGCCTCATTAGCGCATTGGTAGCAGTGTTGTCACTGATGGTTATCATCAGTCTGCACAGCGTCTCGATTTCCGCTTCAACATCCCCCGGAAAGGATTTCAGTGCGCCGCAGCCCCCGACCTTTTGCGAATCTAAGACCTTTATCTTGTCCGTCAGGGAAAACTCGCCGTCGCGAGCAAGTCTGAGCACTTCAAGCAAAAGCGCCAGCTTCGGCAGGCTTGCCGCCACAAAAGAGTCTTCGCTATGGCAGCGATAACTTTCCCCCGTCACAAGATTTTTGTAGTAGAATCCAACATGCCCTTTCAGTTTCTGCATTCTGTTTTCGATTAAATTCTTGTCCATTTTGCCTAACCTCCGCGTGCGCTTTCATATTTTCCGGCTATTTTAGTGATGCCGGTATCACGTGATTCTTTATCATATCCTCGTAGCTTTGACGTTTTACGATGATATCCGACTTTCCGTCCTTTACCAAAACTACGGCCGGAATCGGGTTGCTGTTGTAGTTGGAAGCCATGGAAAATCCGTAGGCTCCGGTGGAGAATATCGCGAAAATGTCTCCCGCCTTTGCTCCTGCAGCAATCTTGCAATCTTTTATCAGAATGTCTCCGGACTCGCAGCACTTGCCGCAAATCGTTACGCAGTCTTCCTTCGGCTCCGACGCCTTGTTTGCCACCACGCCTTCATACTCCGCCTGGTAGAGTGCCGGTCTGATATTGTCTGTCATGCCTCCGTCAACGGAAACATATTTGCGTATATCCCGTATGTCCTTGATGCTGCCTATAGTATAGAGAGAAAGTCCTGCTTCTGCCACGATGCTTCTGCCCGGCTCGATTACCACCGCCGGTCTTTCCATGCCCTGCTTCCTTGCAAACTCCTCTATGCGTTTCATCATCGGGTCAAGGAAATAGGAATATGGCTTTCTTTCCTCATCGGTATATACCGCTCCGAAGCCGCCGCCAAGGTTGAGTTCCTTGATGTCATAGCCGAATCTCTCCCTGATTTCCGCCGCCTTGCCTAAGATGATTTCCAGAGCCTTGAGGAAAGGCGAATTATCAAAGAGCTGTGAGCCAACGTGGAAATGCAGCCCCAGAAAGTCTATATGCTCAGACTTTATCGCCGCCTCAACCTGTGGAAAGAAAACGTCGTCGTCCAGCGGAATGCCGAATTTCGAGTCTTTTTTTCCGGTGGTGATGTAGTCATGGGTGCTGGCGGCAACTCCCGGCGTTACACGAAAAAGTACCTTTGCCTTCTTGTTCTTTTGTCTGCAAATTTCCTCTAACAGCGCCAGCTCCTGCAATCCGTCCACGATGAATCTGCCGATGCCATAGTCAAGTGCCTCCGCTATTTCCGACGGAAGCTTGTTGTTACCGTTGAACTCGATGCGTTCTGCCGGAAATCCCGCTTTTATTGCGGTGTGAAGTTCCCCGCCGGACACGATGTCGATGCAAAAGCCTTCCTTTTCGCAAATCTTATACATCGCCGCGGTGCAAAATGCCTTTGAAGCGTAGGCTGCTCTCGTGTTTGGATATTTCCTTAGGAAGTCCCCCTGTATTTCGTGCATCTTGTCCTCGATATCGCTTTGGCTCATGACATACAGCGGCGTGCCGTATTTCTTCGCAAGCTCCGCCGTGTTGCAACCGTCGAAGTACAATATGCCGTCCCTAATTTCACTTCTCTTGTTCATAATTTTGTCCCTTATTCTTCACAGCCTGCAAGCCGGTGAGTTCCCAGCGAGCAGGCTGCGCTAATTTATTCTTTTGTTCCCCTTATCTTTCGACCTTGAAAGTAAGCGTTTTGTCATCCGCGTCCATAGCGCATTCGGCGCCGAACGGAATGGTGATGATCTTGTCGCCGTGACCGGACTGGAGGTTATACATAACAGGAATGTCGTATTCTGCAAGCAAATCCTTGTATAACTCGATTACATCGTATTCCGGCATATTCTTGTTGGTAACTTCCGTGAACTGCCCCAGCAAAACGCCCTTGCATTTGTCGAAAACTCCCGCGAGTTTCAGTTGGTAAGTCCATTTTTCGATCTTTGTGAGAGGTTCCTCCACTTCTTCGATAAAGACGATCTTCCCCTCTGCGTCCATCTCCGCCGGAGTTCCCACCGCCGCCGAAAGCAAGGACAAATTTCCGCCGATTACCGGAGCTGCCGCCTTGCCGCCTTTGAGAACCTTGATAGGTTCTTCCGGTGGATTTTTAAATTCGTATGTACTCTCCGCCGTAAGTGCCTCAAAGAAAGCATTTTTGGTGTCGTCATCGAAAGAACTTACCATATTGGACGAAACCATCGGGCCGTGGAATGTAACCATATCGCACTTCTGATTGAGAAGCATATGCAGACAGGTTACGTCGCTGTAGCCTACGAAAATCTTGGGATTTTTCTTTATAATGTCAAGGTCAAGATGCCGGATTGTGCGTGATCCGCCGTCGCCGCCTCTTACGCAGAAGATTGCGTCAACTTCCTTATCTGCGAACATTTTGTTGATCCAGACGGCTCTTTCCTCGCCGGTTCCTGCCATATATCCGCCGTAATTTTTCGTAAGATTGTCGGCTTTCTTTACCGCAAAGCCCATTTCCTCCAAAACTTTTACGCATTCCGCTTCACGCTCCGCGCTTATTGGCGAGCTTGGGCAGATGATGCCCACGGTGGCGCCTTTTTCCAATTTCTTTGGATAAATCATTTAATGTATCTCCTCAAAATATTTTGTGCAAATTACCACATAAGGTTTACGATAGCTACTGCAGCCAGCAGGGAGCCTAAGTCGCCCAAAAGTCCTGCCGCTACGGAGTGTCTTGCGTTGGAAACGCCTACGGAACCCATGTAAACTGCGATGATATAGAATGTGGTTTCTGTGGAGCCTTGAGCTACGGATGCGATACGTCCGATCTGGGACTGAGTACCGTACTGAGCCAGCAAGTCAGCAAGCAAGCCCTCGGAAGCGCCGCCGGAGAAGGATCTCATGATCGCCTGAGGAAGAATCTCGGACGGACAGCCTATGAGGCTCGTGATAGGATCCAAAATCGCGCATAGCCAGTCCATAGCTCCCGAAGCACGGAACATACCGATTGCACAAAGCATTGCAGTCAGGTAAGGGATAATCATCACAGCTGTGGAGAAGCCTTCCTTGGCTCCTTCGGTAAATACGGAATAAACCGGAACTTTCTTGCAGATAGCCCAGAAACATACGATTGCTACAACCAGAGGAATAGCCCAGTTGGAAATCAAAGTCATTATACTTGAAAATGTCATTTACAGCACCTCCTATTCTTCTTCGGCATACTTGCAAACGTAACCCTCCGGAAGCACGATCGGATTGTCTCCCTGATAGTGTTCGTTCAGCTCAAGCGTACCTGCAGCGATTTCTTTTTCGATAACATTTTCCCATTTCCATCTCTTCGTCTTCTGGAAGATCAAAGTGAATGTAATACCTACTACTGTGGATACCGTTGTAGCGATGATTACGGGAACGATGATTTCCGCTGCGCCTTCGGTCTGTACCGCAGCTCTGAGTCCCAGTACGGTTACAGGAAGCAGAGTTACCGATGTAGTACCGATTGCAAGCATCATGCACTGTGCGTTGGTTGCGATGCTCTTGGTCGGGTTCAGGGTCTGAAGTTCACGCATTGCCTTTAGGCCGAACGGAGTAGCGGCGTTGCCGATACCCAGCATATTTGCCGCGATCCAAAGAGCCATAGCAGACATTGCCGGGTGGTCCTTAGGAACTTCCGGGAATAACTTTGTCATTACCGGAGCGATTGCCTTTGCCAGCTTGTCGCAGATACCTGCCTCCTGCATAACTTTCATAAGTCCGCAGAAGAATGCCATGATACCGATAAGTCCCAGCGCGATGTCAACGGCTGATCCTGCGAAGTCAAAAATGTTGTTCAAAACACCTTCCATTGTGCCGGTAACTGCGCCCGCAGCAACTGCGATTACTACCAGTCCGACCCAAATATAGTTCATCATAATATCGTCCTCCTTTTTCGTTTGATTCCAAAAATGTTTTTTTATTATGACAGCCCCATTAAATGCAAGTTATATGCCAATAAATGCGCGCCCGCCTGTATACTTTCCCTCCCGCCTGTACTATCGGCTAAAATCAAAGGTTTCGCCCTTTCAACGTCTTTGCATAAACCGTCACACTCTTTTCACCGTTCTCTCACAGTCCGTGTTAAGATTTTGCAAAAAGTCCTGTTTTTCGGAATGTTAGTCCTATTTTTAGGACTATTTTCCGGCAGGGTTTCAAGATTTTTCACCATCTCAGGGCAAAATCAAGGTGCAATTAGGCAAAACCTCGCTAAAACGTCATATTTTTTCATGTTTTTTCGTGTTTTTTGGGCGGCATAAATTTTGCTTATTTCCATATAACGTGATATACTGATTTATATGCGTTGGCAAAGGAGAATATGAATGAGAAAACTTACCTATACTTATACAAACGTACCGAAACAGCTGCTTTTTTACATCTGCGCTTTTTATCTGGTGCTGCGGTCGATTGTGGATATATTGATAGTCGCCTTTCAGGTGGAGGGCTATGTCGACAGGATAAACCTGCCCCTTGAGCTTTTGGTAAACGCCGCCTTTTTTGCCCTTTGGCTGCTGCTTTCCAACGGACACAAGGTTTGCTACACGGAATATGACAGCAAAAAGGTGATTTACCATAACAGGCTTCTTCGGAGCAAAAAAGAATTTATGCTCAGTGATGCAAAGGCTGTCTTTTTTGACAAGAAAGGGGTTCGCTTTTTCGCAAGCAAAGAAGATGCCGCAGACAAGAACAAGGCGATTTTCTTTATCCCATTTTTTCGGGACGGCAAGATAAACGCATTGGAACACAAACAGTTTTTCGATATGCTAAAAGAGCGTGAAGATGCCCTCGGAAGCCCTGAGAATTTCGTGGTTTACCGTTCCTATAAGGAAGTTCCAGGCTACGCCCGCAAGTGGAAATACGTCGCTTTTGCCTACGCCTGTTTAGATGTTTTGCTGGCGCTGAACTGTGCGACGCCCCTTGCCGTTATCTTCGGGCTTATCGGGAGTTTCGCTTCTTGATATCCTCGATGGCAGGCTTTATCGCCTCTGCGATCGTATCGAAAGCGTCCGCCTTTCCGTCTACTACGTCCTGGGCCTTTTCTTTGATTTTTTGGCGTTTTTCGTAGTCCTCGGCGCTCTTTTTCATAAGGTTATCAAGCATTGAATTTTTGTTTCGGATGATATATATGAAAGAGGCGATGATGATCAGCAATCCCACAACGATTTTCAGTTTGTCCATTTTGATTGTCTCCTTTCGGTTGCTTTCTTTTGCTCTCGGTTTCCGCGCCCTTTTTCGGCACGTTTTTTGCAATATTTTTCTGTCAAATACGAATATAGCGTAAAATTCACATAAAGTCAAGGGAGGCTGTTTCTATGAAAATATCTTATGACAAAATTTTGGCGCTGGTGGAGGAGGCCGCTCCGAAAAGTCTCGAACACCGCCGGCGCATTCACCAAAATCCGGAGCTTGGGCTGGCGGAGGTTGAAACCTCGGCGCTGATTCGCTCGGAGCTTGACAAACTCGGTATTCCTTACACCGCGGAAATCGCCGGTCACGGCATAAAGGGCGTTATCGCAGGAAATGCCGGAAAAAAAGCCGTTGCAATTCGCGCGGATATGGACGCTCTGCCTATCGAAGAAAAGACGGAGCTTCCGTTTAAATCCAAAAACGAGGGCGTTATGCACGCCTGCGGTCACGATATTCATACTTCAATTTTGTTAGGAACCGCCTATATCCTCAAATCCCTTGAGGGACAGCTTCCTCAGCCTGCGGTTTTGCTTTTTGAGCCTGCCGAGGAAACCCGTGGCGGCGCAAAATATATGATCGAGGAGGGCTGCCTCGAAAATCCTCATGTTGACTCCATTGTAGGGCTTCATATCGAGCCTTCTGTAGACGTAGGAAAAATCGAGTTTATGCCCGGCTGCATGAACGCAGCTTCCACCATGTTCACGGTCACGGTACATGGTAAGTCCTGCCACGGCGCAAGTCCGTTTCTGGGTATCGACCCTCTGCTTCCTGCCTGCGCAATGGTAGGCTCCCTGCAAAGCATCATCACCCGCCACATTCATCCTGTGGACGCGGCGCTGATTACCGTGGGGAAATTTCACAGCGGCACCGCCGGCAACGCAATCCCCGACGAAACGGTTTTTTCCGGCATCATTCGGGTGCTTGACATGGAAAATCGAAGCCTGATCAAGAAGCTTCTCGCGGAGCTTTGCGAAAACACCGCAAAAGCCTACGGCGCAACCTGCACCGTCGAGTTTGAGGACAGCTATCCGACCCTTGTGAATAATCAGGAGCTTCTAGACATGGTTTCAGAAATTTGTACCGAAAAATTCGGCAAGGAAAATATCATCATCAATCCGAAATCCAGCCTCGGCGCCGACGACTTTGCGTATTTCTGTCATGCGGGCAGGGGTCTATATTTTGACATCGGCTGCCACACTCCGGGAACGGAACCTCAAGCCTTGCATTCGGCTGTTCTATGCCCTGACGAGGGATGCATAAGATCGGGACTTTTGGCAGAAACCCTTGCCGTACTCAAAATCATGGGGGTGGAGATAGAATGATGCACGCAGAAATTCTAAGAGATACGATCCTTGAAATAGACCTTTCCAAGCTGGCAAAGAATATGAGACTGATTCGCGAAATGGTTGGAAGTGATACGGCGATTACCGCGGTAGTAAAGGCAAATGCTTACGGTCATGGCGCCGTCGGTGTTGCAAAGACGCTGATGGAAAGCGGTGCGGACTACCTTTCGGTAGCGACCCTTTCGGAGGCTGTGGAAATCAAGAAGGTTTACCCGGATTATCCCCTTTTCATCATGGGCCATACTCCGGACAAATATCTTTCGTATATCGTAGATTATGACATAACTGCTACGATTTTCAG
>CAVKSD010000053.1:0-12999 GCA_963658905.1 Bacteroidaceae bacterium | reverse complement strand
GCAATATTTACATGGCACGGTTCCGGTATAGATGATGAGGCTGACGGTGCCAGAAACATGACTCTCACCCTTAACAATAAAACGAAACAAGCCGGTGAAAAATTTACGCTGCAAGCAGGAACATTTACCGGCAAAGCATTATTTAACGGTAAGGCACTTGGAAACACAGAATATCAAGTCGAGATTTATAATGCTAATGGCTGCACCGTAAAGCAACAGGATAACGGCACCTTTACATTAACTGTCGATACTGTTGCAAATGGGTACTATGAGCTGGTAATTAAAAAGAAGACAGAAGAAAACGAAGATAAAATCGAAGCAACATTTTGGATTCAGGCACAGAATCCAACTGCATATGTGCTGCAGTTCTATGGTATGGAGCAGCTAGAAGATGGAACCTGGAGAAATACAGGATTTGCAACGCTAGGCATCTTTAAAAAAGCAGAAGATGTTATGTATGCGAAGTACATCGTTACGGATAAGGAAATGCGCAGAATCGATGACAACCACTTTGTAGAGGTAACGCCTGAGAATATTGAAGTTCTTGTCTGGGATGAAGACAAAAAAGATTATGTAAAGGTGGAAGGCTCTAATCCGTTTTCTTTTGAAATGGTCAGCGGACAGGAAAATCTTATGAAGATTTCTTATGACAGAAACAAAGATAAAAACGGACCGGAATACAAGTTGGTATATACAGATTGCGAGAATGACAAGTATCTTTGCATTGACCGTCCTGAAATCAGCGTGGAAAATACACTTTTGCTTTGGACGAGAAGCATTACGGAGTTGATGTCTTGGAACAAACTTCGTGGGGAAGATGACAGCTGGAACTACGACGCACGGAAGCCATCACAGGAAGGTCTTGAGGATAATGAGGATTGCGATATAAAGGATGTGACGGTGAATATGCCGGCTAAACTTTTCGGCGAAGGTAAAGAGCAGATTACGGTTGCCGAAAACAAATCCACGCTGACAGTTGAGACTGATCTGGGAAATGTTACTTTTGACGACAAGATTATGTCGGAAATCGATAATGCGGATAAAGACGTGATATTGGGAATCCGCAAAGTAGAGGCAGAAGATGAGGACTACAAGAAGATTGAAGGTGCACTCGGCGGATCATCAACAATCATAGATTTGTCTTTAGAGCATAAAGATGGAAAAATCAGTGATTTCGGTACGGGAACCGCATCCGTGGAACTTACATATGAGCAGAGAGATAAAGATAAAACACCGCAGGTTTATTATGTGGATGAGAACGGTGCAAAAACAGCGGTAAAAACGCAGTATGATGCGTCAAGCGGTAAGCTGACATTTGAAACAAATCATTTTTCGATGTATGCAGTGGAAGAGATAAAATCGACACCGGTTCCAAGCTCCGGCGGATATGTGGCTCCGATAACGGACACCGTGACCAACAAGACTGGAGACAAGACGGGAAGTACCGCTGCGACTACCACGGCAACCGTAAAGAATACCACCATCACCGCAGCTGACGGCACAAAGACCGTAGCCGCGAAGGTTGAAGAGGCTACGGCAAACAAAATCGTAGAAAAAGCAGTTGAGAACAAATCCACAGAGGTCGTTGTAAACGCAGCTACCAAAGCAGTCGTTACCGAAACCGAGGCGGGAACCAAGACCGAGGTTGCAATTCCGGCAGTAGCAGTTTCACAGGTTGCGGAAAAGACCGAAGCCGCTGTTACAATCAAATCCGATGCAGCGGAAGTAACCCTCGACAGAGAAGCGGTTAAGGCAGTGGCAGAAGCGGCAGGAACCGCAGGCGAAGTCAAGGTAGAGGTTGCAACGGTTGCTCAGAACGAAGACAAGGTAGAACTTGACCTGAAGCTGGTAACTTCCAAGGGCAACGTTTCTGACTTCAAGGGCGGCAACGTAAGCGTAACCATCAAGCTCAATGCGAAGCTGGCGGCAAAGGAAGTTAAGTGCGTATATATTGACGATAACAGCGTTTATCACGGAGTAAAGGGTCAGAAGAACGCCGATGGTACTTTCACCTTCAAAACCGGTCACTTCTCAAGCTACGCAGTTATGGCAGCGAAGGACGCCGACAAGGTGATTGCAGAGCAGACCGCAAAGGTAGAAAAGTTGGTAAGTGATTTGACGCTCAAGGCTCGCTCCGCAAAGACTGCAAAGGACTACATCAAGGTTACTTTGACGGCTGACGAAGAAGCAATCAAAGCCATTGAAGACCTTGGCTATACTGTAAAATACAAATTCTACAGAAGCACAAAGAAATCTGCAAGCTACAAAGCTAAGATAGAGGGAACAGGCAAGACCTATACCAACACCGCAGGCAAGAAAGGCACGAAGTACTACTACAAAGCCCGTGTTATGGCATATGATACAGATGGAGCACTTGTTGCGAAGTCAGCTCTTACGCAGTGCAGATACGCATCAAGAATTAAGTAATGGAGAAGAATAAGAATATTCATGGAGACGGATGGCAAGCGCTATCCGTTTCGCATATTCCAAATGCAAAACTCTTACTTTTTGAAAACTGCGGAAGTTTCCCAGTACTTCGACGGAAAACGAGACACCGCATCAGCGCAGTCACATAAGAAAAATCTCGGAGAAAAATCCCAGAGAAAATTAGTTGCATTTTGAACTTATTTGGGATAATCTAAGCATTAGAGAAGTTTTATTGCAACCGGCGGAGCAGTCGATATCCTTTCATATGCCGGGGCACAAGGGCGTCCGCATTTGCAGAGAAAGCGGCTGCGGTTGATTTTTTAGACATAGTCACGGGCTGCGATATAACCGAAATTCTAGGTCCCTTCGGGTCCCATGTCATTCGCCGGAAATAGCGCAGGAAATAGCACCGGCTAGAGTTGATATGCAGTGGTGGGTTTTGTAACCACACATAAAAGGATCCTCTGATCGAGTATCAGAGGATCGCGAATGATAGGCTGTGCTACTTTGCAGGCTACTACTTCTATTTTGTGACGGCGACATACTGCTGATTTCTTTCGCTCTCCGCCATCACCTGATGGTCAAACCACTGACTGAAATAACGCTCAAAGCTGATTGTATAATAACCGTCCTGACAATGGTCAGAGGTGTCATAAGGATCTGCAAACACCAACACGTCATCGAGGGTAACATCCGGCGTTCCCATATCATCGTAGCCGATCAGCACCATCCAGTGGCCGCCCCACTCCACGCTTTCCATCACTATCGGCTTCTTTGCCTGTAACTGCTCAGCGATGAACTCCGTTATTTCCTCCTCGGAATAAAAGGAATAGCCATCCTCATCCTGGGTATCGGCAGAGGTCACTACCTCAAAACCTCTCGCTCTGAGAGCTTCCGCCACGGAGGCGGTGGATGCGCCGTAAGAACCGTCTGCGCGTACATTGTCTACATAACGAATATCCATTTCCTTGTCCAAAGTATCCTCTCCCGGAGCCTCTCCGGTCAGGTAATTGACTACCATCAGCACGCACGCCGCGCCGCAGCTGCGCTCTGAGGTCTGCTGATAGGTCTGAAAATGGTCTATCAGAATCAGCGAATCCGAAAGGTCTGTCCCGTCGTAATAATTGATTGCCTCAAAGTAAGGAGAATCGTCTACATTGCCCAGATCCAGCATGGCCGCCGCACCTCCGACCTCTCCGTCTACCGGCTCGACAGGCTCAAGGCGCTGCACATAAGGATATTCGCTCTGATCCTTTGCTGTCTCTGTTTGGGGAGCGTTGGTATTACCCGCACCGCATCCTGCCAGCAGTCCAATCATGCAAACCGCAATAAGCAAGACAGACAGTTTCTTTGCGTTCATCGCTTTCTTTGTTTCCATTGTTTCCATCGTTCCTATTGTTTTCATTTTCACATTCGCCATTGGAGTTCTTTCCTTGGTGTTTTTTCTTTGACGTTTTTTCTTTGACGTTCTTTACTTGGCGCTCTTTCATTGGCGCTCTGTCACGCCTTTGGCGCTCTTTAGCTTTCGCCCTCAAACCGCTTTTTTATGCGCAGGATGTTTTGCCCATTTGTATATTCATAAGCGATCTCGTCCATGCTCTTTTTCACCATATAAATACCAAGCCCGCCGATTTGTCGATCCTCCGCAGACAAGGTCAAATCGGGATCTGCTGTAGACAGAGGATCATAAGGCTTGCCGTTGTCAATAAAGGTAATCACCACAGAAAGAGGATCCTCCACGACCTCAACTCGCACGGTTGCAGGCCCCACCTCAGGTTTATAGGCATAGTGAGCAATATTGCTAAACAGCTCGTCAATGGCAATATCGATTTGTATTTGAGCCTTTGCGGGACAATCATATTGCTCAAGCTGTTCGTTTACAAAATCCGTCACAATCTCAATATTTTCAACAACTGCATCCAAAGATAGTTCTTTCATAGTCATTTCCCCCTATCCATTCATCTTTTTCTTAAATTCCAGACCAAGCATCGTGATATCATCAAACTGAGGCGCCTCGCCCACAAAAGCATCTATATCTTCCTTAACCTTCGGCAAAAGCTGGGTAGGAGATAAATCGACATAGCGGCTTAGGACTGCCCCGAGCCTGTCCATTCCGTATAATTCATTTGCGGCATCTGTGGCTTCGGTAACACCGTCCGTATATTGGAAAATCTTATCGCCCTCTGAAAGAGTGATATTTCCGGCTTTGTAGCGCATTCCCTCCATACCGGCAAGGACAAATCCCGGACGAATCTTATATGCCTCATATCCGTTTTCTCCCTTGCGGCAGATGAAAGGAGGCTCATGCCCGGCATTTACGAATGTAAACTCACCGCTGACAAGATCCAGAACTCCTTCGAAGGCTGTGATAAACAGTCCCTCGCTGTTTGCTTCGCAGAGCAGTTCGTTCACGCTGCTAAATACTTCTCCCAAATCACGTCCCGGCAGAGTGTGGTCTTTGATCAAGGTTTTTCCGATAACCATGAACAATGCTGCCGGCACGCCTTTGCCGGAGACGTCCGCCACGACGATAGCAAGATGAGTATCGTCCACCATAAAGAAGTCATAGAAATCTCCTCCAACCTCTTTTGCCGGCGTCATGGAAGCAAAAATTTCAAACTCCTCGCGCTCCGGAAAAGCAGGGAAGATGCAAGGAAGCATACTTGCCTGAATTTGCGCCGCGATGTCAAGCTCTGCACTGATACGCTCTTTTTCCGCAGTGACCCGGGAGAGATTTTCAATGTAATTTTCAAGCTCCTTGAGCATGAAGTTAAAGGAATTTCCAAGATCCTCGATCTCGTCGCCGGTCCTGATAGTAATCTGCTGATTTTCAAACTCTCCGCTATCGGTGATTCCCTTTGTGAATGCTGCAAGCTTGCCAATCGGTGTGGTAACAACTTTTCTTACAAACAGCATATAAGCCAAAATAGCAATCAGCACGATTGCCAAAGATATGGCGAGCATGGAATACAGGAAACTGTTTAATTGGTGACGCACCTCGCTCATATCCAGAATATATTGGATCTCAGCGATGGTATTTCCGTTCTCATCGAAAACAGGCGAAGCCGACGTGTAGTTATATCCGTAACTGTTGTCCGTAATCAGAGGTTCGTCCAAATCCTTGCCGGCGGAATAATACTCCCAGGCGGTTTTGTAGTTTTGCAAATCGTTTTCGTCGCTGGCTGCATCCACATAAGGGATGTTGCTGCCATAAGAGATTTGATTCGCCGGATCGTCACCCATCTTGGGCACACACACGTCTATGTAGAAAGTAACGCTATCCTCGTCCGGCACCGTCAGTGACAGAAAAGTGATGTCGCTATCTTTTTTCTGCGTTTCCAGCAGCTTGACAACTTTTGCATAAGATGCGCTCTGCTCGCCATTTTCTGAAATAATAGCCCTCACGTCCTCTGCGTTTAGCATATCGGCAATACTGCGGCTGCCATTCAATACCTTGGAGGCATACATCCCCTCCAAATATGTTTTTGAATTTTCATAGCTGAAGAAGCTTATGGTAACGGTAAGCACCGCGCCCAGTATCGCAAGAGAAAGAATAAATTTCGGTAACAGTTTCATCATCTAACCTCCAATCGCTTGTAATAAACCTCCGCGTCACATTCGCAACGACCGCTGCAATAGGGACACTCCAAACCTTCGATGTCATACCAGGGGCGGTGCGCATCTGTCAAATACTGAAATCCGCATGAAAGCATCGTCTTTCGCATCGGAACCACCGTGCCATGCTTCCAGCATAGTCCGACTGCCACGGTAGCCCCAAGAGAAGCCAGCTGCGATAGAGAAAACCCGATGAGTTCCATAGAAAGCCCCTTGCCCCTAAACGGCTCCTCCACGCCGATTGACCGCAGGTTCCCGATTATTTCATCATTTTCCTTGCAGAGCCTGTCGAGATGCACCGCATCCAGCTTTGAAATGCTTGCCAGTTCCCCTTTATCCATCAAAATAAAATACATATATCCTGCAAGCTCATCCGCATCCGACAGCAGAAGATAAAAGAAATGTTCAGGCTGATGGATAATGGAAGCCAAATAGTCCTTTGTATATAGATTCTTTCCGACGCACCGGTCGCACATCTTAGCCGCTTCCGCCACATATCTTTCAGATAAACGATGAAGTTTTAGCTTTGTAGCAGCCCCGTTTTCCAAAGGGATATCCAAGGTACAATCAAAGGTACAATCTAAGATACAATCCAAGTTTCGATCAATATAATGCTCCATTTTCTCTCCCGTCTTAGCCTCCCCCCTCAAGCTCCCGTGCAGGTAATTATCCTGACTCCGATTGTAAATATGCTGTCGCGCGCCAAAACATCATCCCGCATCGCCTCATAATTATGCTTTAGCCAGTCCGCGCAACGGATGTAGTCTTGGTTTTGCGGTTCGTCCCTCAGCAATATTTTTATATCTTCCTCCAGATAAGAACAGAAGACATCGAACATATTCTGCTTTTTTTGAGCTTCTGCCGGAGAAATAATGAGCTTCTCACGTTCTATGCTCATATCCTTGTATCCGGATCCCGATAATAACTCCGGAAGCTTTGCACCGCATCTGCGGTCGCCCGCATAAGGGTCAAAGCACAAAAGCTCTTTGAACTCCGAGAAAAGATTACGCTTATCCGGCAGAACATTCGACTCATCGTCATTTACATCGATCACCATCAAAACGCCATCGGCGGCGAGCAGCGGCCGCAATTTCTCCAAAAGCAATGCACAGTCCTGAAGATGCATTAGCACAAAGGAAATATGAATTACATCGAATGCGGGGATGTCTTCTTCTGCCATGATTTGCCGTATAAAGGACATAAAATTTTCATCCTCCACATCGCAAGTAAAGAACGAAAATCGACTGTCCCTGCAGTTTGCCATGGCTGTCTTTGTCAGCTCGGAATTACATTCAAGACCGATAACCTTTTGCGTGTGCAAATCTGCAAAACGTTTCACGGTTTTTCGCCCGTCATTTGAACCGATATCCAAAACAAACCGCCGAGGGCGGGCAAATATCTTTTGATAAACAGGCTGCTCATAATGCAAAAAAAGTTCTTCCTGAACGCTCAAACGCTCCATTTCCTGTTCCTGTTGATAAACGGCAATCTCTTTCATAAATAAACCTCACTAATAAACCTCGCTAACTCGCTAAATTATAAGATACAAATAATTGAAAATCAGTTTCCGTTGATAATCACAAACCTTGGTGCGCTTTCTGATTACCTGCAAAACTCCGTTGTCGATGTTGTCGCCCTCCGAGGCAAACGGGTCGTAGGCTTTTACATTATCTCGAATCCTCAGCGTATAAGAGCCCTCGCCCTCTAACAGCTTGATATCTATATAGTGCTGCCCCTCGCCATCCTTCATACCGAACTTGATAATATTCAAAAGGATTTCCTCGGCAATAAAATTCAGAAAAAATGCCTGCTTGGGAAGAATGTCCCACTCCTCGCAAAGAAGCTCAAGATCGGCAGAAATATCCCCGACGCTCTCGGTGGAAATAGAATAGTATTTCTCAAACACACGTCCGGCAGGGGAATAATGCCCTGTCACATACTTTTCGGAGGAATAAATCACAAGTACCGCAAGCGCCATCACAAAACACAATGCCTCGCAAGCAATGTGAGCCATCGCAAGTCCTGCAATATGAAAATGCGGAATCAATATGATTCCAAATAGCAGAATCACCGCAAAGTTTCTGAGAATACTCATAAGTCCCGCAAGATGTGCCCGTCCGATCGTTTGCCAGAATGCGGTAATCAGCATATTGAAACCCGTAAATAGAAAGCTGATTGCGAACATGCGAAGCGCGGGTATTGCAATAGCAAGGGAAGCCTCGTCTATGCCGAAGAAAGCCAGCATCGGCGCCGGGGCGAGTATAATTACCATGCAGGATACCAAACTGACAACAGCCGTAAATCTGATGCCCTGGCGATAGACCGACACAGTGCTTTGGGTATCCTGTTCCCCTACAAAAATGGACACCACAGGGGCAAAGGCATTCGCAGCCCCATCGAAGAAGGCGGTGGGTATTGTGCTGATTGTGTATAGCACACCGTAGATTGCCGCATATATGACTCCGTTTGTGTCGTCACTAAGCAACATCTTGTTGAATATCAGCATGATAAGCGCCTGAAAAATATATGCAGAGCCAACGCCAAAGCCGTTTTGTACAAATTGATTCAAATCCGCAAGCTTTGGAACGACAAGGCTTAGCTTTAGAATGGAAAGCTTACGGGCAAAGTGGGTCAAAAGAAGCAAAACGCCCAGAACTTCCGCAATACACAAGGACACGGAGGCTCCCATGACGCCACAATCAAAATATCCCATCAGCAGGATATCTAAGACCAGATTTGTGCTTATCACAACGCCGGAGGCAATCGCCGCAAGCCTCGAATTTCCGTCAGTCCTAACGGACATGGACAGGATTTGATACAGCACAAAAAAAGGCGATGCAATAAATACCGGGAGGAGATAAGCCTTTGCCTGCGAAAACAGTATATCCCTTGCCCCCAAAAAAATTATTATATCATTTTGAAATATCAGCGATAATGCAAAAAAGATAAGGCCAAGCAAAAGCCCCAAAAAAAGCTGCTTGCCCATTTGCAGGTTGGCAGTTTCTTTGTCCGCCGCACCGAGGCAGCGCCCTATCAGCACATTTGCTCCCACAGCCAAAGTAACGCCAAAAAATGCAAACAACATATAAACCGGAGTGGCAATACCTGCAATCGCAAGTCCGGTGCTGCCGATAAAGTGTCCGATCAGAGCGGCGTCTATAATTGTGCAGAGTGTAACGCTCATTGACGAAATGATCCCCCAAAGAAGATAGCTGCGATAAGCGGTTTGAGCAAATTTCTTTTCCATAGTCATTCAATTCCTATTTTATAAATATAACCGAGTCGGTCCTTGCGATATATTATACAGAGATTTTCTGTTTTTTGCAAGAAAATTCACAAGTTTCGCAAGAAGGTCAAAATCCGTTCAAAACCGTGAAGTTTCAACGAGGTTAAAGGAGGTTAAACGAGTGAAAAGTATTGACAATACGCGGGCAAGGGATATATAATTATCTGAATAAGCATGCATTGAAAAGATACACAACTGATTTCAAAATTAAATTGAAATAAATTTCTGATGAGATGTAAAGATTTAGTATGTTAGTATGGAGGCAAATTATGAAATTAGAAGAACTGTATACAAAAGTAATCTCTGACGAGGGACTGCAAAAAGCATATATAGCCGCTGCGAGCGAGGGCAAAGTCACGGAGTTCCTGAAGGCAAACGGCTGCGAGGAAGCCGAAGAGGAAGCTAAAGCATTCGTTGCTTCCAAGCAGAATAAGACCGGCGAGCTTTCAGACGACGAACTCGACAGCGTAGCCGGCGGAAGGAAATGCGGAACGACATACAAAAACAACAAACCGCTTGTTACATCGCTCAACAGCTGTGAACACTATCGAAAAAGTGATCTTGGTTCAAGCGGGTACTGCCAGGACTGCACCTATCTTGGAAGCGAGGCAGGCGGATGGTTGATTGTTTGCGAATGCCCGGCGAGAACCAATAACTGATTTTGCAAAGCATAGTCCCAAAGGCGGCGAGACTGAGGGCATGAAAAATATACCAAGGACGGTGAAAATTATGAAATTAGAAGAACTGTATACAAAAGTAATCTCCGATGAGGGGCTCCAAAAGGCATTTATGACCGCTGCGAGCGAGGGCAAAATCACGGAGTTCCTAAAGGCAAACGGCTGCGAGGAAGCCGAAGAAGAAGCTAAAGCATTCCTTGCCTCCAAGCAGAATAAGACCGGCGAGCTTTCAGACGACGAACTCGACAGCGTAGCCGGCGGAAGGAAATGCGGAACTGCCTACTACGAAGGCCACCCGATTGTTTCAAATTTCAATAGCTGCGGAAACTATCGTGATAGGGAATTGGATGGAAACGGATATTGCATGGACTGCACCTATCTTAGAACCGGGGCGGACGGATGGCTGCCTCTTTGCACTTGCCCGGCGAGAAAAGATAACTGATTTGAACGACAAGACAGATTTTATGAAAACATAGGAAATATTAAGAATAAGGAGAATTTATCATGGAAAAGAAACTTACGCCGGAACTTATAGAAAAAGCAAAACAGGCAAAATCACCAGAGGAACTCATTGCCCTCGCAAAGGAAAATGGCGCGGAACTGTCAGAGGAAAGCGCGAAGGCTTACTTCGATCAGCTGCACAAAACGGGCGAACTCAGTGACGACGAACTGGATAGTGTAGCGGGCGGCGGCTGTCACGCGGGAGACGGAAGAATGGTTGTTTCCTTGGGTTATGTGTGCCACGAATTCAAATGCAAAAAAGACGGCGGCAGAGCGACAAATTGGATATGCATAGTGCCGAATTGTGGTAACTGCGGAGCGACCGCAAATTGCGGTCAGTGCAGATACTGTACGTATGAAAAAGGCTTGTGGCTTTGCAATAACCCCGAAAATATGAAATAAAAATACTTAATTAAACGAGGAGAATTTATCATGGAAAAGAAACTCACACCGGAGCTGCTTGAAAAAGCAAAACAGGCAAAATCTCCCGAAGAGCTTCTGGCTCTCGCAAAGGAAAACGGTACAGAGCTGACAGAGGAAAGCGCAAAGGCTTACTTTGATCAGCTGCACAAAACGGGCGAACTCAGTGACGACGAACTTGACAATATTTCCGGCGGAGGTTGCCGCGCGGGAGACGGACGACTTGTGGTTACGATTGGACATACTTGCAACTCATGGCGTTGCAAGAAGTGCGGCGGAAGTAGAGGGACCGGAAAATACAGCGGCGTGTGCGCTAATTGCAGAAACGGTATAAGCAATCAAATGGTGGCGACTTGCGAGGACTGCAAGTTCTGCAGTTACGAAAAAGGCTTGTGGCTTTGCAATAACCCCGAAAATATGAAATAAAAATACTTAATTAAATAAGGAGAATTTATCTTGGAAAAGAAACTTACACCGGAGCTGCTTGAAAAAGCAAAACAGGCAAAAACAGCTGAGGAGCTCTTTGAACTTGCAAAGGCAAACGGTGTTGAAATTACTGTGGACGATGCAAAGACCTACTTTGCGCAGCTCAATCCCAAGTACGGCGCGATTGACGATGACGAACTCGACAATGTGGCAGGCGGTGCTTGCTATGCGGGTGACGGGAGAATGGTTGTTACCGTGGGATATGTCTGCGCTGATATTTCTGGATGTCCCCATTGCAAAAAGTCATCTATGAGAATTGACGCTTCAGGCTGTGTATATTGTAATACCTGTAACCGTCAATTGACCTGCAAGGACTGTAGCCACATGAGCTACGAGGGGGGAATGTGGCTCTGCAATTATGAGGTAAACAGGGCTTAAAAATCATACCCATAAATTGGATTTATCTTGTTTTGTGTGGGAGGAAAAACCATGGAAAAATTCACTCCAAAACTCATTGAAAAAGCTAAAACGGCAAAGTCTGTAAAGGAATTGCTTGCTATTGCCGAGGAGAATGAAGTTTCGCTTGCGCTGGATGAAGCAAAGACCTACTTTGCACAGCTCAATCCCAAGTGCGGTGAACTTGCCGATGATGAACTGGATAATGTATCCGGTGGTGGATGCAGCAGTACGGATAACGAAGGACTTGCTCCTGCAGAACCGCAGCTTTGCGCAGGACAAAAGGTTTATCTCAAAGAACCCGGACATACCTTTGGTTCCTGTTATTGTCAAAATCCTGCTTGTGCAAGTTCCGTGTTCTGGATTGAAAAACAGATCGATGCGGAGAAGTACCTGCTCCAATGCCATGGATGTGATTGGACATACCATGCGGTTAAAGACAATATTATAGCTACATAAAAATGTGTAAATTAATTCAAGGAGGGCTTGTGATGCAGTGTTTTGATGACAAAATGGTACAAAGCGCAAAGGCGGCGAAATGCGCAACGGAGCTTTTGGAACTTGCAAAGGCAAACGGCGTAGAGCTCACAGAGAATGACGCAGCTAAATACTTTGAGCAGCTCAATCCCAAGTGCGGGGAGCTCGACGATGACGAGCTCGACAACGTCGCAGGCGGCGGATGCTATTATTCCCGCTATGAAAGCGCGCTGCTTCTGTGCTACCATCCGCAAAGACTCTACAACTGATGTAAGGATCGGCCTATAGGCGATCTTTCAAAAGGAATAAGAGCTCAAGTGAAAAGAATAAGGAGAATTTATCATGGAAAAGAAACTTACGCCGGAACTTATTGAAAAAGCAAAAGGAGTCAAGTCAGCTGAGGAACTGCTGACACTTGCAAAAGAAAACAATGTGGAAATGACGGCGAAGGAAGCTGCAGGCTTTTTCGCCAAGCTGAACCCCACAATGGGTGAATTGTCGGATGATGAGTTGGATGCGGTAGCAGGCGGAGGTTGTGGCGGTTACGCAAGCGCTTCCATCGACGGTCACTATTATAAGCTCGTGAATGACCGCACCGACAGCTGCAGCAGGTTTGCTTGCCGTGCTTGTGGGCGTGGACGTGGAAATCATGCGGCAGGGTGTGACATCACCGAAGGACTCGGAGATGTTTGTATGTGCTGCATTCATAACGGC
>CAVKSD010000052.1:0-13218 GCA_963658905.1 Bacteroidaceae bacterium | reverse complement strand
ACGGTACGCACGGTGGTGTGAGAGGACGGCGGTTAGTCACCGCCTCCTACTCGATTTTAAAAAAGAAAATTGATAAGATTGAAGGGAAGAAGAATGATAGGGGCAGTTTTATTACAGATTGTGTTAATATTCCTCAATGCGATATTTGCCAGCGCAGAAATCGCGGTAATTTCGATGAACGATACAAAACTTGAAAATATGGCGCGAAAGGGGAACCGCCGGGCGAAAAAACTGGTGGAACTGACGGCGCAGCCTGCAAGATTCCTTGCAACCATACAGGTTGCCATCACGCTGGCAGGTTTTCTGGGGAGCGCCTACGCCGCGGACAATTTTGCAGAGCCGCTGGTGAAAAAGCTGACAGAAGCCGGGGTAGAAGCTCCTGTTTCGGTGCTTAATTCGGTTTGCGTATTTGTAATCACGATTATAATCGCATATTTCAGCATCGTGTTCGGGGAGCTGATTCCAAAGCGGGTGGCAATGAATAAGACAGAGCAGATCGCCTTGTCAGTTTCGCCGATTTTGTCAATCGTTTCCATTGTATTTAAGCCGCTTGTATGGCTACTTACGGCATCCACGAACCTTGTGCTTAGGCTCATGGGAATTAACCCTGAGGAGGACGAGACGGTAACCGAGGAAGAAATCCGAATGATGGTCACCGCCGGAAGCGAAAAAGGTGTGATCGATTCCGAAGAAAATGAGATGATTCAGAATGTGCTTGACTTCAACGACATTTCGGTAGAGGAACTTTGCACCCACAGAACCGACGCGGTAATGCTTTACATGGAGGATTCCATCGAAGACTGGAAAGAGACTATTACCGGCAGCAGGCACAACTACATGCCCGTATGCGGCGAGGACAGCGACGACGTCATCGGAGTTATGGACGTTCGGGACTTTTTCAGAATGGACTGGAAAGAGAATCTTACGAAAGAAATTGTCTCGGAAAAGTGCCTCAGAAAAGCGTTTTTCGTGCCGGAGACCATGAAAGCCGACGTCCTTTGCAAAAAGATGAAGGAAACCGGTGTGCATTTTGCCATCGCCATCGACGAATACGGCGGAATGACGGGAATCGCGACCATGCACGACCTTGTGGAGCTTTTGATAGGAGAGCTTTTTGAGTTCGGCGAAGAACCGAAACCGGCGGAAATCGAAGCCTGCGGCGAAAACACATGGAGAATACAGGGGCTTGCAGATATCGAGGATGTGGCGGAGGAACTTGAAATAGCACTGCCGGCGGAGGAATATGACACCTTTGGCGGCTATGTGCTTGGAGAACTCGGCAGCATTCCGTCAGACGGAAGTGCCTTTGAACTCGAAACGAACAATTTGATGATAAAAGTCGAAAATATAAAGGAGCATAGGGTCGAATCGGCAATTGTCACAAAGAAGGCCCGTGAAAAAAAGACAAAATAAAGCAAAAATACGATTGACTGGGGCGGGAAACCGCCCCTTTTTGCATTATGCGGCCTTACATATTTAACTTAGATTTAACTTTTCCTTTACGAAGTTTTCAGCTACAATAGAAAATGAAGAAAAATGACGAGATGAAATAAACAAAGGGAAAAATTTAAAGGAGACAAAATAATATGGACATTTTCGGAGTGTTGCAACTTTTGGGAGGGCTTTGCCTATTCCTGTTCGGCATGGAAACCATGGGAGACGGACTGAAAAGGGCGTCGGGAAGCAAGCTTGAAGAAATCTTGAGCCGCCTGACCTCAAACGTACCAAAGGGTGTATTGCTGGGAACGGCTGTGACAGCTGTGATTCAAAGCTCCTCGGCTACCACCGTAATGCTGGTCGGCTTTGTAAACTCGGGAATCATGACCCTAAGGCAGGCGATTCCGGTTATCATGGGCGCAAATATCGGAACGACTGCTACGGCGTGGCTGCTGAGCCTTTCGGGGCTTCAGGGAGACAGCTTTATCATTCAGATGTTGAATCCTATGGCATTTTCACCTATACTTGCGGCGGTTGCAATCGTTTTTATGATGTTCATGAAAAGCGAGAAAAAATACGACATCGGGCTGATACTCATCGGCTTTGCGGTTTTGATGTACGGCATGGATATTATGAGTTCGGCAGTTAAGCCGCTGGCAGATGTGCCGGAATTTGTAAACGTCCTTACCATGTTCAGCAATCCTGTGCTTGGAGTTGCGGCAGGAGCAATCTTTACTGCGGCGATCCAAAGTTCCTCCGCTTCCGTGGGAATCTTGCAGGCTCTTTGCAAGACTGGGGCGGTTACCTACGGGACAACAATTCCGATTATCATGGGTCAGAACATAGGAACCTGCATAACGGCGATTCTGTCCTCCATAGGCGCAAACCGCGGAGCAAAGCGAGTTGCAGCAGTTCACCTTTCCTTTAATATCATAGGAACTGTGGTTTTTCTGACACTGTTCTATACAGCAAACGCATTCATACATTTTGATTTCCTTGGAAATACGGTAAATCCGGCGAATGTAGCGGTCATTCACAGTATGTTCAACGTGGGATGTACGCTGATGCTGCTGCCTTTTACAAAGGCGCTGGAAAAGCTGGCAAACAAGGTTGTGAAGGATGCTCCGGAAGAAAAGAATCCGGATCAGACCCTGAACTTCCTGGACGAGCGTTTCTTCGAGACTCCGAGCTTTGCAGTTACTCAGTGCAAAACCGTTGCGGTGAGAATGGCAAACCATGCCAGAGAGTGTATCTTTGAGGCGATGGATTTGATTAAAGGATTTGATAAAGAAAAGTGCGCCGAGGTATTCAGATTAGAGGAAAAAATCGACCGCTACGAGGACGCGCTTGGAGAGTATATTGTTAAGCTTTCAAGGCTTGACGTAAGCGAAGAAGACAGCAAGACTCTGACGATGATTTTGCACAATATGGGCGATTTGGAGAGAATCAGCGACCATGCGCGAAACATTGCGGAGACTGCGGTGGAACTGAATAATAAAGGTCTTGATTTTTCACAGAGCGCTCAAAAGGAGGTTACCGTGTTTATGGACGCGGTGCACGAAATCGTAAACCTTGCGGTGGACGCCTTTGAAAGGGCTGACGTAAAGATGGCGAAGGAAGTTGAGCCGCTGGAGGACGTAATCGACGCCATCCACAACGAGGTCAAGAGCCGCCATGTAAAGCGCCTCAAAGACGGAACCTGCACCATCGAGCTTGGCTTTATACTCTCGGATCTCAGCACGAACCTCGAAAGAGTTGCTGACCACTGTTCAAATCTTGCGGTTTGCGTAATCGAAAGCGAAAAAGGCAACTTCGACATGCACCACTATTTGGACGACCTTAAGCTCTACGGACACAGCGACTTTGATGTGAAGATGAACAAATACGAAGAAAAATACGCTCTGCCTAAATAATTTTTCGGGAATTTGTCAAGAATTCTCAGGATAGACTAAAATCAAAGAATAGAAAGACTGCTTTGTGTTGGCAAAAAAGCCGGGCGTGCAGTCTTTTTTGTGTATTTTACGCGGCGAGGGGTTTTGCGAGCGCCGAAATTGTGATACAATGATAAGAGTTATTGAAAAAAAGAGGTATGTGATGCAAGAAACGAGCAAAAATACGATAGAAGAGCAATATCCTAAATTTAAGGATTGCATGGAGTGTCTGCAAACAGGCGGAATCACGAAATTTGACGGGATGCGGCTGATTTTGCAGGATGGCGGAAAGGTTTATGCCACAAGGCTCGAAGCCAATTTGGGAAAGCTGAAAGAGGAGGATATCGAGGAACTGGATATCGAAAAGCTCCCTCTCGAAAGTGACGGGAAAAAGGCGATGATCTATTCCCAGACATATTATTGCCAGAAATGCCTGGCGGAGGCTGTTCCCTTTGGTGCGGCGCTGGATGACATGGCGATGATAATCGGAAAGGGAATGTTTATAGCGGACGGCAGAACCGCCGATCGCAAGTCCGGAAAGACCCTAAAAAAAGCCTTCAAAAAGTCAAACGCCTGCTTCGTGCTTAAAGGGGTGGACGGAAAAGGCAAGGGAATCGGCTACACCATAGCCATGGGAAAAGACCTGAAAGAAGCAGCGATTACCACCCTGGTGGCGGAAAAAGCAGCCTATGTTGAGCTAAAGGCAAAGAATCTTGGTGGCTGCTCCCGGTTCGACCGCAGAACACGCTCGCTACTGCGAAAAAAATACGAAAAAAGCTATTCGACCCAGAAAAAAGCGGCAAGCACAAAGAAAAAAGAGGACTTTTCCGAGGCTGAATACGAGCTTCGCACAGAAATTGCAAAGTACGGGCGGAGGCTTGTAAGCGAAAGACTCGTTCAGGGAACCTGGGGAAATATATCCGCAAAACTTGACGACAATACGATTATAGTCACTCCATCAGGTGTTGAATATGCAAAGATCGAGCCGGAGGATCTGGTAAAAGTGGACCTTGCAACCCTGACTTCTGGGGGTGAAAACAAGCCCACATCAGAGCTTGAACTTCACGCCGCAATTTATAGAGCAAAGCCAGAGGCGGGGGCAGTGGTTCATACGCATTCTGCAAACGCTTCGGTATATGCCTGCGCCCACTCAGGACTGGAAATTCCTGAGGAAAATGCAAGGGCAACAGAGGTTTTCGGAAGCTTTGTGGCGGTCACAGAATATGCCGCAGCAGGAACAAAGGCTATAGCACAAAATGTTGTGAGCGCAATGGGCGAGAGCCGCGCTGCAATAATGGCAAACCACGGAATGGCAGTCTGCGGTGCCGATATGAAGGATGCGTTTGCGAATGCACTACTACTGGAAGATACAGCCGGAAAGGAACTTAAAAAATTATGATACTCAAAGGAAAACCCGTTGCGGATTGGATAGACGAAAAGACCCGAAGCGAGGCGCTAAGCCTACTGGAGGATGAAGGAGTCGCACCTACATTGGCAATTTTGCGCATCGGCAAAAAGCCGAGCGACATCGCTTACGAAAATAGCGCAATAAAGAAGGCTGCAAGCCTTGGAATACATACGGAAAAGTTTATAATGGACGAGAAGGCAGACGAATCGGACATTTTGGACATCGTAAAATACCTGAACGATGAGCCGAACATCCACGGAGTGCTGATGCTAAGGCCGCTGCCGGATTCTGTGGATGAGGAGCGAATCTGCAACCATCTCAAAGCGGAAAAGGATATCGACGGAATCACAAACAGAGCGCTTGGCGGAATTTTTACGGGAGAGAAAACCGGATTTCCACCATGCACCGCCGAGGCCGTGATGGCAATTCTCAGCTATTATGGAATCGAAACGGCAGGAAAAAGAGCAGTGGTAGTGGGACGCAGCCTGGTGGTAGGTAAACCTGCAGCAATGCTTCTTATGGAAAAGAATGCGACTGTTGCCATTTGCCACAGCAAGACCGAGGAGGATCATATCGCGGATCTTTGCAAGGATGCGGACATTATAGTCTGTGCAACCGGAAAACGCAATACGTTGACAGCAGACCATGCAAGAGAGAAGCAAACAATCGTGGATGTAGGAATTAACTTTGACGATGAGGGAAAAATGTGCGGCGACGCGGATTTTGAGGCTCTGAAAGATCGGGTTGCGGCTATTACACCGGTACCAGGCGGCGTGGGAACGGTAACAACCGCCCTGCTTATGCGCCATGTGGTTCAAGCCGCCTACGCAGCATTGCAAAATGAAAGAGGGCTGCGCCCATAGCGCGAAGCCCTCAAATAATAATTGCGGTTTGATGTTTAGAACGCAACCTCGGCATCAGCCTCAGCTGCCGGAACTTTCTCGTATTCCTCGAAAATCGCATCCTTTATCCGGTTGCGGGTTTCTGAGGAAAGCGGGTGAGCAACATCTCTGAACTCTCCGTTTCCGATTTTCCTGCTTGGCATAGCGATGAATAAACCGTTCTGACCGTCAATCACTTTTATGTCGTGAACTACAAATTCATCATCAAATGTAACAGAGGCAATTGCCTTTAATTTCCCTTCTTCGTCGACCTTTCTAAGTCTGACATTTGTAATGTTCATTTTGTACCACCTTTCCAGCATATCTTCAACGCTTATGCTCAACTCTCATTATACTATATTGTTAAAAAATTTACAACTGTTTTTGCCAAATTATAGAAAAATATTATGAAAAATATTATGAGTTTTGTTCACTAAACGTGAAAAATGGAGGTAAAATGCGCTAAAAAATGTCCGTATTTGGAAAAAGCGGGATTTCTTTGCTACCTGCAGGGATATCCCCCATATATACAAGGCAGGTGTAGTCCTCAACTTTTTTGTGTTCCGGACTCAGGGAAGCGATGGCAACCCCGACTCCCGCCACAGAAGCGTTAAACTCGGCAGCCATTTCGGATATACCTACAACGCTGCCGCCGCCCCGCATAAAATCGTCGATTATGAGAACCTTGCTGCCGGAAGCTATGGCGCGCTTTGACATGGACATCCTCTGAATCCTATCGTATGAACCGCTGAAATAGTTTATGCTCACGGTGGAGCCTTCTGAAATCTTTGCTTCCCGGCGAACCACAACGAGAGGAATATTCATAAGGTGCGCAACGCAGGCGGCAAGGGGAATGCCCTTTGTTTCCACCGTAGCCACGTAGTCAGCGCCGCAGTTCCTAAACTTTACCGCGAAAAAAAGCGCAATTTTGTTTATGAGGTGAGAATCGTAGAAAAGATCCGAAGTATAGATGAAATTTCCGCCGAGTATTCTGGATGGATCCGAGAGTCTTTCGCAAAACTCCTTTTGCAGGCTTTGAATCGCCTCCGTTGAAATATCGGGAACGAACTTCACCCCACCTTTTGCCCCTGCGGTGGTTTCGAGGTAGCCGCTGCCTGTGAAAACAAGGGCTTCGTTTGCGGACTTGATGTCCTCGCTGACACTGGATTTTGCGGCTCCAAAGAGGTCGCAGAAGTATTGTAGCGTGTATGTTTTGTTAGGCGCGTCGCTCAAAATCTTGATGATCGCCCCGACTCTTTCCGTACGTTTCATAAAAAATCCCTCCGATTGTTCAGGTTAAGATACATACATGATAGGACGATAAAATGAATTTGTCAAGCAAAATCGACAAATATAGAAGAGAAAGAAAAATACTGAAAAATGTCGAAAAAACACAAAAGAATTTAATATAATAGTTGACAAAACACAAAAAAAGGAGTAAAATTTCGTCTATGAAAAGGGGCAGGCAAAGAAAACGCTAAGAAAAAGCTAAGAAAACAGGACGAGCGACCCACAAACGCAGGCGCCGAATCCCTTTTGCCAGTGGCAATGCCTATACCAAAATAAAAGCTCAAAGATTGTCAAAAGACGAACAATTGAGAAAAATATAATAAAAGATATAATATTTTAAACGTAATAAACGAAAATATGCGTTAAACATTCGCATAGATGCACAAATGGGAGGCTGAAAAATGAGCTTATACGAAGAAGCACAAAATATATTGGAAGAAATCGTAGAAATAAGACGAGAAATTCACAGACATCCGGAAATCGGACGCAAGGAATTTCGTACATCTGAGCTGATCAGAAAGAAACTTGCAGAAATCGGAGTAGACGAGATAATTTCACCGGTACCTACCGCAGTAATCGGACTGATTCACGGGGGCAAAGGTCAGGGCAAATGCGTAGCCCTCAGAGCGGATATCGACGCACTTCCTGTGACAGAAGAAACAGGACTTCCGTATAGCAGCGAAGAACCGGGCATGATGCACGCCTGTGGGCACGATATGCACGCGTCCATGCTGCTGGGAACGGCAAAAATCCTCTGCAATCACAGGGAAGACTTCGCAGGAACGGTTAAGCTGATTTTCCAGCACAGCGAGGACACGCTTCCGGGAGGAGCCAAGGAGCTGGTGGAAGTCGGTGCCTTGGAAAATCCCCATGTAGATGCCATATTCGGTATGCACGTTAACCCAGACGAAAAAATCGGAAAGATCGGTATGCTGGCAGGTCCTCTTACCACATCGGTAGACCTTTACGATATAACGGTTAAGGGCAAGGGGGGACACGGCTCCACACCGCAACTGACAAAAGACCCGATTCTGGCGGCTTGCCAGGCGGTGGTGCTGCTTCAGCAGATTCCGGGACATTATGTTGACCCGCTGGAAACCGTAATTTTCCCGATTTGCAGTATTCACAGCGGAGACGCTCCGAATGTAATTCCGGGAGAAGCCAAATTCAGCGGTATCGCAAGATCATATCTTGACAGCATTCGCAAGGATGTGACGAAGCAGGTATTCGATATCGCGGCGGGAATGGAAAAGGTTTCGGGCTGCGAGTTTGACATAAACCATTATGAGGGTTATCCGGCATGCTATAACGACGAGGCTCTGACGGAGTTGGCAGAGATCGCCATAGGCGAGGCACTTGGCGAAGATAGCATCATTCACTTTGAAAAGCCGCTGTCCTTTAGCGAGGACTTCAGCTATTTCACCAAGATGACAGGCACTCCGGGCTGCTATATGATGCTTTTCGCAGGCCATGAGGGTCCGCTAGTCGCCCTTCACAATCCGAAATGCGCGGTCAAGGAAGAAGCGATGCCATATGGCATGGCGGCGATGAGCTCGGTAGCGCTGAAATACCTTGGCGACGGGCAGAAATAGGATCTGCCGGTCCAATCTATTAACATTTGTTTATCGGGCATCGACTTTTGCAATCATTCAATAGTATTAAGAAGAATCCTAAGGCGATTGCCTGAGGCCACACCTGCAAGAAAATAGCGCGCTTGCAAATGGAGGCAATATATTTAGAAACAAAAGAGAAAGAGAGGAAAAACGCTATGTATAATTTTGTACTCGCATTTGTAATCTGCGGCATCGTTTACGTAATCGGTGAAGTTGTTGCAACGGTTACAAAAGCATGGATCCCATCCGTTTTCGTAACAGCTTGCGTTATGCTTGTCGGATACTGGACAATCATTCCAAAGACAGTAGTAAGCGACTCAATGCTTATTCCATTCGGAAGCACAATCGGTATTTATCTTTTGATCACCCACATGGGTACTGTTATCAGCCTCAAGCAGCTGAAAGAACAGTGGAGAACCATTGTTGTCTGCCTGGCAGGACTTGCCGGAATGATGATTTTGGGCTACTTCGTAGGCGGTCTGTTCATGGATAGAGAGCTTATCATTGCTGGTCTTCCGCCTCTGACAGGTGGTATCGTTGCCGCAACGATGATGCAGACGGCGGCACAGGAAGCAGGACTTGAGCTTGCGGCAGTATTCGCAATCGCAATGTATTGCGTTCAGGGCTTCGTAGGTTATCCGCTTACGGCAGTTTGCCTTCAGTCCTACGGCAAGAAGCTTGTAAAGGGACTGCGCGACGGCTCTATCGTAATTACCGAGCAGGACAGAATCGCAATGGCAAATGCCGGAATGACAGCAATTCCGACAGACGAGAAAAAGAAATTGATTCCTAAGATTCCGGATAGCTTTAACACTCCGGGGCTTATGCTCCTTAAACTGGGCTTTGTAGCTTGGATCGCAACTCAGCTGGGGACAGTTAACTTCCCTGGAATCGGAACCATCAGCGGCGCAATCTGGGCTTTGGTACTGGGCGTTGCATTCACCACAATCGGCTTCCTCGACACAAGCCTTTTGAACAGAGCAAACTCCTTCCAGATCATCATGTTCGCACTTATGATGTACGTATTCGACGGTCTGAAGGACTGCACACCGGCAATGCTTAAGGAAATCATCGGACCTATGATCCTTCTCATTCTCATAGGCGTTGCAGGTATGGGCGTCTTCGCATTCATCATTGCAAAGATTCTCAAGATGCCATTCGAGCTTGCATTTGCAAACGGACTTACCGCATTATACGGATTCCCGTGTGACGCGATCATCACAGAATCCACTTGCAAGGGCGTAAGCGAAACCGAAGAGGAAAGACAATACTTGCTGAGCAAGATGTTCCCGTCCATGGTAGTTGGCGGATTCATCACAGTAACAATCACTTCTGTATTTATCGCAGGTATATTCGCAACCTTGCTGTAATAGCTGATTCGGCACCCGTCATACATACAGGCGGGTGCTTTTTATTCATAGGAGGTATACAAAATGAAAAATGTTTGGGAAATGGCGCAGGCCAACGAAGATTATGTAATCGGAAGAAGAAGATATTATCATGCTCATCCGGAGCCATCGATGCACGAGGTTGAAACCACCAAGGCGATTGCGGCGGATCTTGATGCCATGGGCATCGAATACAAGACATTTCCGGATCATACGGGACTCCTTGGCGTAATTCACGGCGGAAAGCCGGGAAAGGGTATCATGCTCAGAGCCGATATCGACGGACTTTCGGGGGTACATGAGGCAACGGGACTTCCTTTTGCCAGCCAGAATCCGGAATGTATGCATGCCTGCGGACACGATACGCATATCAGCGTTTTGCTGGGGGCGGCAAAGATTTTGAATGAGATGAAAGACGAGCTTTGCGGAACGATAAACCTTTGCTTCGAACCTGCAGAGGAAACCTTGCAGGGAGCATCCCTTATGATCAAGGACGGATGCCTCGACGGAATGGACGCTTGCTTCGGTATGCACACCTGGTCTGCGGGTCACAGCGGCAAGGCGACTTTCTCAAAGGGAAATATCATGGCGGCAGGCGGAATGTTCACGATCACCGTTGACGGCTACGCATCCCACGGCGCTTGCCCTCAGGACGGTCACGACGCAATTATCGCGGCTTGCAGCATCGCAATGAATTTGCAGACCTATGTTTCCCGCAGAAACAATCCGCTGAACCCGTTGGTACTGACAATAGGCACTATCCATGGCGGCGCTCGCTGGAACTGCGTGGCAAATCAGGTTATAATGGAAGGAACCCTCAGAACCTTCGATTCGCAGGTTCGTAAGAACCTCCACAAGGATCTCAGCCAGATCGTTGAAAATACGGGAAAGGCGCTTGGCGTAACCGCAAAGCTTGACTATGAAGAAATGTGGCCGCCTACAATCAACTACGACGACAATATGCTCTCGATTTGCAGAAATGCCGCGGTAAAACTCTTCGGCGAGGACGGACTGGAAGAACAGCCACCTACAATGGGCGGAGAATCCTTCTCACTCTATCTTGAGAAAATTCCGGGAGTTTACGGATTCATGGGAAGCTATGACGACGTGCATTGCTATGGCAACCACAACGAAAAATACGACATCGACGAAAGCATCCTCAAGCGCAGCGTGGCGCTGTTCGTACAGGTTACGGTGGATTTCTTAAACGGCAGCAAAGAGGGAGGATGCAAATAAAATGAATATTGCAGAAGCGGCGCAAAAATATGCTGATTTTACCATAGAAATGAGAAGATATTTCCACAAATATCCTGAACTCAGCTTGCACGAAGAGAACACGGCAAAGAAAATTCGCGAGGAACTGACGAAGATGGACATTCCTTTCGTTACCATGGCCGGCAACGGAACCGTGGCAACCATCGGCGGCAAGAAGCCGGGCAAATGCGTTTTGCTCCGGGCGGACATGGACGCACTGCCCGTGCAAGAGGAAAACGATTTCGACTATGCTTCCACAAACCCCGGCGTGATGCATGCCTGCGGACATGACAGCCACAGCGCCATGCTGCTTGGCTGCGCGAAGATCCTGAAGGACATGGAAGAGGAGATAAATGGCACGGTCAAGCTGTGCTTCCAGCTTTCCGAAGAAAACGGGCAGGGTGCAAAGCTTATGATTAGGGACGGCGCTCTTGAGGGCGTAGATGCCTGCTTTGCACTGCACGTATGGGCAGATGTTGACAGCGGCTATGTTGCCGTGGCTCCGGGACCTGTAATGGCAGGAGCCAATATGTTCGAAATCGAGATCAAAGGAAAGGGCAGCCACGGCTCCGCACCGCAGCAGGGCATGGACGCTCTGACAACCGGCTGTGCGGTGGTAGAAGAATTGCAAAAGATTATAAGCCGGGAAATTGACCCGCAGGATCCTGCGGTTATCTCAGTTGGCGCATTTAACAGTGGCACAGGCTGGAATATAATCGCAGATACCGCAAAGATGGTGGGGACAACTCGTTGCTACTCCAAGGAAGTCAACGAGTATCTGCCAGAAGCCATGGAGCGCATAATAAAGAATGTCTGCGCGGCTCATCGCTGCGAGGGCAAGCTCACATACACGCCGATCGTAGACCCGACCATCAATGACGAGAAATTATCCGCACTTGCTCAGGGCGCGGTGGCAAAGACATTTGGCGAGGGCAAGGTACAACACCTAAAGCCAGTAACCGGCGGCGAGGACTTCTCCGAGATGATGCGAAATATCCCCGGAGCAATCTGCATGGTGGGAGTGCGCAATCCTAAGATCGATGCCGTTTATGCAAACCATCATGGCAAATTCAAGGTTGACGAGGCGGAAATGGTAAAGGGCGCAGGTCTTTACGCCCAGCTTGCCGTCGACTACCTCGACCAAAATACGTTGTAAAAAGCGAAATATAAAAAAGCCCGCGATGCTGCGGCGGGGGAAAAAATATAATAAAAACGCGGAGGCTCGCCGGATTTCCGGAGAGCCTCTTTGCATATTTTGTCAAAAGAACTTTTGGCACAAAATAGCAAAAAGAACTTGCAATTTACTTGCAAAAATTATATAATATCTAAAAATTTAGTCATATGCCTCGCAAACCCACCAGTATTTGTAGTTTAGCTCCGGTCCCTATCCTTAACCTCCGAGGCGTATCGAAAACCCAAAAGGAGGAAATTTATGAAAAGCGAGAAAAAAGCGATGCCGAGCGCAGAGGAAATCACGCGGCTTTACACCGATACATATCGGACAAGAATGCCGCTGTACAACGACTATGTATTCAGACGGATTTACGGCAGCGACAGCGAGGAATCCAGAGCCGCCCTTATCGGGCTTCTGAACATCATCTTGGAGCGAAAAGACGACCCGATTGCAAGCATCGAACTGAAAAATCCCATCGATCCCGGCGAATGGATGACGGGAAAAGAAACCACTATGGACATCAAAGCAGAGACAAATTCGCGGGAAATTCTCGACATCGAAATGCAGGTGGATAATCTGACATTTTATCCTGAGAGAGTGCTGTTCTACGGCGGAAGACTTGTAAATTCGGCGTTGCAAATGGGGCAGCCTTATGGTAAGATGAAGAAAAGTATTGTAGTTTCGATCATCAAAGAAAAACTTTTTTCTGAGGAAATCCCTTGCCACAGCATTTTCGGCGTGAGAGAGAAGAAAACCGGATATCTGCTCAGCGACAGGCTTGAATTTCATTTTCTTGAGCTTGGAAAGGTGAATCCGAACAGAAAAATCGAGGACATGAGCGC